>NZ_JBSGBF010000215.1:0-1051 GCF_053601115.1 Streptomyces sp. NPDC004788 | reverse complement strand
TGTATTGGCCCGCAGCGTTGTTGACGCGGCTGATGGGCGGGTGTCCGTCGAGTGCGGTGTGGCAGCGGTGGTGGTTGTAGGTGTGGAGGAAGTCTGCCAGGGCTTCGGTCCGTTCGGTGTTGGAGGTGTAGGGCCGCAGGTAGGCCCACTCGTCCAGGAGGGTGCGGTTGAAGCGTTCGACCTTGCCGTTGGTCTGCGGCCGGTAGGCCCGGGTGAGTTTGCCGGCCGCGCCGAGTTCCGCGAGGGCGTTCTTCCAGGCCAGGCCCTTGCGGTAGGCCCAGGCGTTGTCGGTCAGGACCCGTTCGATGCGGGTGATGCCGCAGGCGTGGAAGAAGGCGGCCGCGCGGGCCAGGAAGCCCGCGCAGGTCGCGACCTTCTCGTCGCCGTGGATCTCGCTGTAGGCCAGTCGGCTGTGGTCGTCGACGGCGGAGTGGACGTAGTCGAAGCCCATGCCGCGAACCGGCCGGCCCGCGTCGCGGCCCAGCACGCGATGGCCGCCGCCGTCGGGGATCCGGCCGAGCTTCTTCACGTCCACGTGGATCAGCTCGCCGGGCCGTTCGCGTTCGTAGCGGCGGATCAGCGTGCCGGTGGGGCGGTCGATGAAGGCCAGCCGGTTCAGCCGGTGGCGGGTCAGGATCCGGTGGACGGTCGAGGCGGGCAGGCCCAGGATCGGGCCGATCCGGGCCGGGCCGAGCTTGCGGGCCCGCCGCAGCTCGCAGACCCGGTCTTCCATCGCGGAGGCCGTCCGGTGCGGGGTGGTGTGAGGCCGGCTCGACCGATCATGAAGTCCCGCCTCGCCCTCGGCCCGCCACCGGCGGATCCATTTGTGGGCGGTGGCCCGGGAGATGCCCATCTCGGCCGCCACATGAGCGACCGGACGGCCCGAGCAGACACGTTCGACCAGCAGTCTCCTACCGAAGACGGTCAGCCGGGCATTACGGTGGGGCACGAAGACCTCCGGGCGGTGAGTTCCTAGACAGCTCCCACCACACCGGAGGTCTTCGCCATGTTCAAGACCAGACCAGTGTCAACAACGCTCGTGATCAATACA
>NZ_JBSGBF010000214.1:0-1088 GCF_053601115.1 Streptomyces sp. NPDC004788 | reverse complement strand
GGAAACACATCCGGGTGGGGGCGCCGCAGGTGAGGCTCGTTACGTTGCCTTACGGCCCCGTTCAGCCCCGTGTCTTACAGACCGAGGTCGACCTCGAACTCGCCGGCCTCCAGGATCGCCTTCACGGCCGTCAGGTAGCGGGCCGCGTCGGCGCCGTCCACCAGACGGTGGTCGTACGACAGCGTCAGGTAGGTCATGTCGCGGACGCCGATGACGGTGCCCTCGGCGGTCTCGATGACGGCCGGACGCTTGACCGTGGCGCCGATGCCCAGGATGGCGACCTGGTTCGGCGGCACGATGATCGTGTCGAAGAGCGCACCGCGCGAGCCGGTGTTGGAGATGGTGAAGGTCGCACCGGACAGCTCGTCCGGCGTGATCTTGCTGGCGCGGACCTTGCCGGCCAGCTCGGCCGTGGCCTTGGAGATGCCGGCGATGTTCAGGTCGCCCGCACCCTTGATGACCGGCGTCATCAGACCCTTCTCGGAGTCCACGGCGATGCCGATGTTCTCCGAGTCGAAGTACGTGATGGTGCCCTCGTCCTCGTTGATCCGGGCGTTGATGACCGGGTGGGCCTTCAGCGCCTGGGCCGCCGCCTTCACGAAGAACGGCATCGGGGAGAGCTTGACGCCCTCGCGGGCCGCGAACGCGTCCTTGGCGCGGGCGCGCAGCTTCATCAGCTTGGTGATGTCGACCTCGACGACCGAGGACAGCTGGGCCTGGCCGTGCAGCGCCTTCATCATGTTGTCGCCGATGACCTTGCGCATGCGGGTCATCTTGACCGTCTGGCCACGCAGCGGGGAGACCTCCAGGGCGGGGGTCTTCGGCGCGGCGGCGGCCGGGGCGGCGGCGGGGGCCGGGGCGGCAGCGGCGGCCTTCTTGGCCTCGGCGGCGGCGAGGACGTCCTGCTTGCGGATGCGGCCGCCGACGCCCGAACCCTTGACGGTCGCCAGGTCGACACCGTTCTCGGTGGCGAGCTTGCGGACCAGCGGGGTCACCGCGGCCCTCCGCTCCTCGTCCACCATGTCCACGCTGATCCGCGCCCCGATGTCGAAGGCGCCGCGGAGCAGCCGCTCCGCCACCTCCTCGGG
>NZ_JBSGBF010000213.1:0-1198 GCF_053601115.1 Streptomyces sp. NPDC004788 | reverse complement strand
CTTCAGAACTAACACAGTGGACGCGAGCAACTGAGGACAAGCCCTCGGCCTATTAGTACCGGTCAGCTCCACCCATTACTGGGCTTCCACATCCGGCCTATCAACCCAGTCGTCTACTGGGAGCCTTACCCTCTCAAGGAGGTGGGAATACTCATCTCGAAGCAGGCTTCCCGCTTAGATGCTTTCAGCGGTTATCCCTCCCGAACGTAGCCAACCAGCCATGCCCTTGGCAGAACAACTGGCACACCAGAGGTTCGTCCGTCCCGGTCCTCTCGTACTAGGGACAGCCCTTCTCAATATTCCTGCGCGCACAGAGGATAGGGACCGAACTGTCTCACGACGTTCTAAACCCAGCTCGCGTACCGCTTTAATGGGCGAACAGCCCAACCCTTGGGACCGACTCCAGCCCCAGGATGCGACGAGCCGACATCGAGGTGCCAAACCATCCCGTCGATATGGACTCTTGGGGAAGATCAGCCTGTTATCCCCGGGGTACCTTTTATCCGTTGAGCGACGGCGCTTCCACAAGCCACCGCCGGATCACTAGTCCCGACTTTCGTCCCTGCTCGACCCGTCGGTCTCACAGTCAAGCTCCCTTGTGCACTTACACTCAACACCTGATTGCCAACCAGGCTGAGGGAACCTTTGGGCGCCTCCGTTACCCTTTGGGAGGCAACCGCCCCAGTTAAACTACCCATCAGACACTGTCCCTGATCCGGATCACGGACCGAGGTTAGACATCCAGCACGACCAGAGTGGTATTTCAACGACGACTCCACAACCACTGGCGTGGCCGCTTCACAGTCTCCCACCTATCCTACACAAGCCGAACCGAACACCAATATCAAACTGTAGTAAAGGTCCCGGGGTCTTTCCGTCCTTCTGCGCGAAACGAGCATCTTTACTCGTAGTGCAATTTCACCGGGCCTATGGTTGAGACAGTCGAGAAGTCGTTACGCCATTCGTGCAGGTCGGAACTTACCCGACAAGGAATTTCGCTACCTTAGGATGGTTATAGTTACCACCGCCGTTTACTGGCGCTTAAGTTCTCAGCTTCGCCCAGACGAATCTGAGCTAACCGGTCCCCTTAACGTTCCAGCACCGGGCAGGCGTCAGTCCGTATACATCGCCTTACGGCTTCGCACGGACCTGTGTTTTTAGTAAACAGTCGCTTCTCGCTGGTCTCTGCGGCCACCCC
>NZ_JBSGBF010000212.1:0-1243 GCF_053601115.1 Streptomyces sp. NPDC004788 | reverse complement strand
GGCTCCGTACGACCCCGTACGACCGGAAGTCCCCCGGAACCAGCTGGTTCCGGGGGACTTCCCGTTTTTCAGATCTCGTACGGCTCAGATCTCGTACGGCTCAGATCTCGTACGTCGCGCCCGTGTACGCCAGCTCCGCCGGCCCCGCGTACACCTCGCGCGCGTCCGCCAGGTTCCGCTCGCCGTCCGTCCACGGCGGGATGTGGGTGAGGACCAGACGGCGCACCCCGGCGCGGGCGGCGTGCGCGCCGGCCTCGCGGCCGTTGAGGTGGAGGGCCGGGATGTCCTCCTTGCCGTGGGTGAAGGACGCCTCGCAGAGGAAGAGGTCCGCGCCCTCGGCCAGCTCGTGCAGCGCGTCGCAGACGCCGGTGTCGCCGGAGTACGTGAGCGCGCGGCCGCCGTGCTCGACGCGGATGCCGAACGCCTCGACCGGATGGCACACCTTCTCCGTGCGCACGGAGAACGGGCCGATCTCGAACGAGCCCGACTTCAGCGTGTGGAAGTCGAAGACCTCGCGCATCGAGGTGGGCGACGGCGTGTCCGCGTACGCCGTGGTCAGCCGCTGCTCCGCGCCCTCGGGGGCGTAGACGGGGATCGCGTCGCAGCGGCCGCCCTCGTGGCGGTAGTAGCGGGCGACGAAATAGCCGCACATGTCGATGCAGTGGTCGGCGTGCAGATGGCTGAGGAAGATCGCGTCGAGGTCGTACAGACCGATGTGGCGCTGCAGCTCGCCGAGGGCGCCGTTGCCCATGTCGAGGAGCAGCCGGAAGCCGTCGGCCTCGACGAGGTAGCTCGAGCAGGCCGATTCCGCGGACGGGAACGACCCTGAGCAGCCGACGACGGTGAGCTTCATGGAGCGTGAACCTCCGTGTACGGGAGCGGAAAGCGCGCTGAGAGGGGAGGTCGTGCGGTCTGTCGAGCGTACGGCGCGTGGCGGCCGGTCGCTCCTCCGTGGCGGCCCGTTGTGGGCGAACTCACGGGCTCTGTCACCGGTTCGGATGGATGGCGGGGCGACCCGGCCCGGTGAGCGGCGCGCCGGTACCTTCTTGAGGTATGGACATGTCGTGGTGGCCGGCGCTCGTCGCGGCCGTGGTGGTCGCGCTCGTCGCGGTGCTCGCCTGGGGGTCCCCCCGGACGAGGTCCGGGGGAGGGTGGCGGCGCTCGGCCGGGAGCCGTCGCCCCGCGGGACGCGGCCGCCCGCCGGGCCGCCCGGCCCGCACCCCCCGGCCGCCCCGGCCGTGCG
>NZ_JBSGBF010000211.1:0-1832 GCF_053601115.1 Streptomyces sp. NPDC004788 | reverse complement strand
GCGATCAGCCGGACAGGCCCCGACCCGGGCGGGCGCCGGTGCCGGCCGCCGCCGCGGATCGGTGGCCCCCGGACTTGGGCCGCCGCGGCCGGACCGGGCTGCCCCGGCCCCGCGGGGGCGCTCAGCTCTGCATGGCGTCCTTGGCGCGGTCGAGGAGCGCGGCGAAGGGGCCCATCGTCCACTGGGCGACCGTCGAACCGGCGGCCGCGGGGTGCGGGTGGGTGGGGGCCATGCGCTCGGCGGCGCGGAGCCTGCGGCCCATCGAACGGCGCTCGTCGATGTCGCACGCCGCGCGGATCTGCGGGAACTCCTCCCGCTCCTCGTGCTGCGCGTGGTGCTCGACGGCCCGCTGGAACTTCGTCAGCTTCGCGTCGAACTCGGCGCTGTGCACATCGAGGTCCTCCAGCGCGGCCAGCTCCTTGTTGGCCTGGGCCTCCTCCTCGTTGCGGGCGTCCGCCTCGTACCTGCCGGCGACCCGCTTGGCCACGGGCCGCAGGATCATTTCCTCGGCGGTCTCGTGCACGGCGAGCAGCCCGCGCAGTTCGTCGAAGCACTGCTTCTTCGCCTCACCGTCGGATTCCATGGTCTCGGCGAAGAGCTGCCGGATCCGGTCGTGCTGCTCCAACAGCTGTTCCAGAATGTCGTCCTCCTGCTCGACCGTGTGCTGCGGGCCGGTCGTCATGCTGCTCATGACGTCTCCTCCGGGTTGGGCGATGACGCGCTTGCGTACCGACTGCGTACTCGTCTCCGCGTCTCGCCCACGACGGCGGCGCTAAACCCCCGCCGCCCCGGCTCCGGACGTGGGCTCCGGACGTGACGGAGTTTGGGAAGGAGCGTCCGGGTTACAGGCCGGGAGACCGCCCAGCCGTTGATCAGGACGGCACCTCACGTGGGTACGGCGGGGCCGAAGTCGAAGAGCTCGACCGAACCCGTGATCTCCAGCAGTCGCACCATCTGGTGGCTGGGGGCGGCGAGCGTGATCCCGTGGCCCGATTCCAGCGCCAGCTCTCGCGCGGCCAGCAGGACATTGAGACCGGTGGAGTCGCAGAACGAGGAATTCTGCAGGTCGAAGACTATTTCCGTGCCGCGCGGCGCCTCCGCGACCGCAGTGAGGAACGAGGACCGCAATGCGTCCGAGTGGTCCAGGTCCATGTTGCCGCTCACCCTCAGGACGTACGTGTCGGGGCCGCGCCGCCCGGCCTCGTCGTGGGATGTGCGCTCCTCGTCGGATGTCATGACGCGCCTCCTCACTCCGGGGGCGCCTTCCCCCCAGCGCCCCCTACCAGCCTACGGCGCACCTCGCGCGGGCCGGCCCCGCCGGGTGCCGGGCACCGGATCGCTCGCGTGCATCATGTGCCGCGGCTTGCCGCGAAGGCCGTTTCGCAAACGGGAGGGCACGGAGCCTACGGAGGTTACGGCGGGGAGTGCCGGGTAGCCGCCTGGCGAGCCGGGAGCGTCCGCCCCCCCCGACGTTCCCGGGAGGCTTCGCGAGAACACGGCCAAGGAGCTGATTCGGGTGGCTGGAGGCAAGAAGATCCGCGGCAAGGCCCAGGAACAGATGGGCAAGGCCGAGCAGAAGGCCGGACGGGTGACGGGCAAGGACGATCTGCGCATGAAGGGCGCCGGCGACCGGATGGAGGGCAAGGCCAAGCAAGCCGTCGGCGACACGGAGAGGAAGACGAAGGGCACCGCGGAGGAGGGCAAGGGCAAGCTGCGCCGTCACACCTGACGGCGCGCGCCGGTCGGGGGACCGGGGCCCGGGCGGCGATCACCGGCCGGGCCACATCGGAACAGCACACCTCTGACCACCAGACACAAGCGAAGCACAAGAG
>NZ_JBSGBF010000209.1:0-1997 GCF_053601115.1 Streptomyces sp. NPDC004788 | reverse complement strand
GCCTTGTCGGCCCGGGGCGCCTGGGAAGTCGCTTGTCAGTTGCTCAAGCAGCACGACCATGGCATCCGGACCGGCCGGTGCCATAGGTAAAGAGGAAGGTCGTGAGCTCGCGCATGGGGCACAGTATGGACCCCGCGCGGCGCCCCGGGGCAACTCGGGCCCGGATCGTGAGACGAAGGCCACCCCGGTTCGGATGGTGAGACGAAGGGCAAGCGCGCCGCGCCGGTAGAATCGACAAATAGCCCCCCTCTCGGGGGAACCCCTCCTACCGCCGGAAGGCCGCCGTAGTGTCATCAGCGACTCCCGCTGCCGCGCCCGACGTCACCAACCCGGACGTAGTCCTCGTTGTCGACTTTGGCGCCCAGTACGCCCAGCTCATCGCCCGTCGCGTCCGTGAGGCGCGGGTCTACAGCGAGATCGTCCCGTCCACCATGCCGGTGGCCGAGATGCTGGCCAAGAAGCCGAGGGCGATCATCCTCTCCGGCGGCCCCTCGTCCGTGTACGCCGAGGGCGCCCCGCGCCTGGACCGCGAGCTCTTCGAGGCCGGCGTCCCCGTCTTCGGCATGTGCTACGGCTTCCAGCTGATGGCGACCACCCTCGGTGGCACCGTCGACAACACGGGCGCCCGCGAGTACGGCCGTACGCCGCTGCACGTCTCCAAGGCCGGCTCCACCCTCTTCGAGGGCACGCCGGTCGAGCAGTCCGTGTGGATGTCGCACGGCGACGCCTGCTCCGCCGCCCCCGAGGGCTTCACCGTCACCGCGTCCACGGACGTCGTGCCGGTCGCCGCCTTCGAGAACGACGAGAAGAAGCTGTACGGCGTCCAGTACCACCCCGAGGTGCTGCACTCCACGCACGGCCAGCAGATCCTGGAGCACTTCCTCTACCGCGGCGCCGGCATCGAGCCCTCCTGGACGACCGGCAACGTCATCGAGGAGCAGGTCGCGGCCATCCGCGCCCAGGTCGGCACCAAGCGCGCCATCTGCGGTCTGTCCGGCGGCGTCGACTCCGCCGTGGCCGCCGCGCTCGTACAGAAGGCCATCGGCTCGCAGCTCACCTGCGTCTACGTCGACCACGGTCTGATGCGCAAGGGCGAGACCGAGCAGGTCGAGAAGGACTTCGTGGCCGCCACCGGCGTCCAGCTGAAGGTCGTCGACGCGCAGGAGCGCTTCCTCGCCGCCCTCGCCGGCGTCTCCGACCCGGAGACCAAGCGCAAGATCATCGGCCGTGAGTTCATCCGCGTCTTCGAGCAGGCGCAGGCCGAGATCATCGCCGAGGGCGCCGCCGACGGCGAGGAGGTCGCCTTCCTCGTCCAGGGCACGCTCTACCCGGACATCGTCGAGTCCGGCGGCGGCACCGGCACCGCCAACATCAAGTCCCACCACAACGTGGGCGGCCTTCCCGAGGACCTGGAGTTCGAGCTCGTCGAGCCGCTGCGCCAGCTCTTCAAGGACGAGGTCCGCATGGTCGGCCAGGAGCTCGGCCTGCCCGAGGAGATCGTCCAGCGCCAGCCGTTCCCCGGCCCCGGCCTCGGCATCCGCATCGTCGGCGAGGTCACCAAGGACCGTCTGGACCTGCTGCGCGAGGCCGACGCCATCGCCCGCGAGGAGCTGACGGCCGCCGGTCTCGACCGCGAGATCTGGCAGTGCCCGGTCGTGCTGCTCGCCGACGTGCGCTCCGTCGGCGTCCAGGGCGACGGCCGTACCTACGGCCACCCGATCGTGCTCCGTCCGGTCTCCTCCGAGGACGCCATGACGGCCGACTGGTCGCGCCTGCCGTACGAGGTGCTCGCCCGCATCTCGACCCGCATCACCAACGAGGTGCGGGACGTCAACCGCGTCGTCCTCGACGTGACCAGCAAGCCGCCGGGCACCATCGAGTGGGAGTAGTCCCTCCCGCTGACCGGTGAAGCCGCCGCCCCCGATTCGCACCGGGGGCGGCGGCGTCGCCGTTTACGGTGCGGGCGGCGGCTTCGCCGTTGCGGCTGCGGGCCGTCC
>NZ_JBSGBF010000208.1:0-2067 GCF_053601115.1 Streptomyces sp. NPDC004788 | reverse complement strand
GGGCGGTGGCACTCGCCACCGCCCCCCGGCCGGCGACGCCCTTCGTACGGACGCGAGACGGACGGAAGGTCCGGCGTCTCGCGGCTATGTCTGACATGCGGTTCGAGTGTCCCCTCGCGCGGGCCCGCCGGTCTGACGGCGGGCATACGGTCGGGAACGATGCAGGCTCGGACAGGTGGGGTCAAGCCACCTCGGCGGTGTGGGAGGGCTTGTCCGTTTTGATCACCGCAGCAGGGCGAACGGAGCCCCGCTGTATACGTGTTGAACTGCGCTTATGCGCTGCCGTCCGTTCCGCCGCCGTTTACCTCGCGAGGCCGCTCGGAGGGCGGTCCGGAGGGCCGTTTCCGGTCAGCGTTCGACCGGCAGCCCGCGCGGCTCCTTCACCCGCTTCATGATGATCTGCGAGTTCACCTCGGTGACCCCCGCGAGCGTCGTGAGCCGCTCGATCCACAGCCGCTCGTACGCCGCGAGGTCGGCGACCGCGATCCGCAGCAGACAGCCGGGGCTGCCGAAGAGCCGGTACGCCTCGATCACGTCCGGGATGTCCTGGAGCGCCTCCTCGAACGCCTCCACGGTCTCCCGGTCCCGCTTCACCTCCACCGACACGAGCACCTCGAAGCCGCGCCCGACCGCCTCCGGGGCGATCACCGCGCGATAGCCCTGGATCACACCGTCCTGCTCCAGCTGGCGCACCCGGCGCAGGCAGGGGGAGGGGCTGAGGCCCACGCGCTGGGCGAGCTCCTGGTTGCTCAGTCGGCCGTCCTGCTGGAGCTCGCGCAAGATATGGAGATCGATCCTGTCCATGGCGCAATTATCCACCACGTCTGAAACAAGTGTGGGGTGATTCCGCAATCGCGTAGCGCGACCTTTGACCTATCGTTGCCGCGCACACCCCAGGGAAGGACAGCACTCTCATGAAGTGGACGCGCGACGACCGGCAGCGCCGCATCGTGGTCATCAGCACTGGCGGCACCATCGCCAGCCGCTGGACCGGCAGCGGATACGCCGCCGACGCCTCCGGCGACGACGTCGTCGCGACGGCCGCCGTCCCGGAGAACGTACGCGTCGAGGTCGTCGACCTGTTCAACGTGAACAGCTCCCGGATGACCACCGACCGCCAACTGGCCCTGCTGCGCACCGTCCACGAGACGCTCGCCGACCCCGGCGTCGACGGCATCGTCGTCACGCACGGCACCGACACCCTGGAGGAGTCGGCCTTCTTCCTGGACCTGCACCACTCGGACCCGCGCCCGGTCGTCTTCACCGGTGCCCAGCGCCCCTTCGGCACGGGCGACGGCGACGGCCCCGCCAACCTCTACGACGCGCTCCAGGTCGCCGCCACCGTCCACGGCCTCGGCGTCCTCGTCGTCTTCGACGGCCTGGTCCACGCCGCCCGCGGCACCGTGAAGACCCGGACGCTCGCCGCCGACCCCTTCGCCGACCCGTCCGGCGAGCGCGTCGGCCGCCTCGGCTTCGGCCAGGTCGACGTCGAGCGCGAGCCCGAGCGCCCGGCGCCGCTCCCGCTGCCCGCCGACGGCCACCCGGCGCCCCGCGTCGACATCGTCACCCACCACTCCGACGCCGACCCCGTGCTCTTCGACGCGGCGGTCGCCGCCGGCGCCCGCGGCATCGTCCTCGTCGGCACCGGCGCCGGCAACGCCACCCCCGAGATCGCCGAGGCCGTCGCCCGCGCCGTCGACCAGGGCGTCCACGTCGTCCTGTCCACCCGCGTCGCCTCCGGACCGGTCGCCGAGGTCTACACGGGCGGCGGCGCCGTCGACCTGGCCGCCGCCGGCGCGGTCCTGGCCGGCACCCTGCGCCCCGGCCAGGCCCGCATAGCCCTGCTCGCGGCCCTGCTCGCCGACACGCCCTCGCCGGAGCGCCGCACCGCCCTGCTGCGGACCCTCCTCGAAGGCCCGGTCCGCCCCGAGCCCGCGCTCGCCGCCGCCCACTGACCGGCGGCCGGCCCGGCGCCCGCGTGCGTCGCGGTCGCTGACCGGCGGCCGGCCCGGCGCCGGCGTGCGTCGCGTCACAGACCCCCCCCCCCCCCCCCCCCCCCGACGTCGC
>NZ_JBSGBF010000207.1:0-2166 GCF_053601115.1 Streptomyces sp. NPDC004788 | reverse complement strand
GACGAGCCAGGGGCCGAGCGGGTTGAAGGTCTCGCAGTTCTTGCCCTTGTCCCAGGTGCCGCCGCGCCCGCTCAGGACTCCCCGTCCGTCGGCGCCGACGGCTCCACCGACGCTCCCGTCAGGTCCTCCACCGCTTCCACCGCCTCCGCCGCGTCCGCCCGCCCCGCCAGATACGCGGGGGTCGGGAGCCCCGGAATGGGCTCCTGGGACGGAGGCAGAGGCGGGATCGAGGCCGACGCCGACGTCGAGGCCGACGTCGAAGAGCTCGGCGTCGTGGGCGCGCCACGTTCCAGGAAGCGGAGCAGCTCGACCGGGATCGGGAGCACCAGCGTCGAGTTCTTCTCGGCCGACACGGCCATCACCGTCTGCAGCAGCCGCAGCTGCAGCGCCGACGGCGTGCTCTCCATCTGCCGCGCCGCCTCCGCCAGCTTCTTCGACGCCTGCAGCTCCGCGTCCGCGTTGATGACCCGCGCCCGCCGCTCGCGGTCCGCCTCCGCCTGCCGGGCCATGGAGCGCTTCATGGTCTCGGGCAGGGAGACGTCCTTGATCTCGACGCGGTCGATCTGCACGCCCCAGCCGATCGCGGGCGAGTCCAGCATGAGTTCGAGCCCCTGGTTGAGCTTCTCCCGGTTGGACAGCAGGTCGTCGAGGTCGCTCTTGCCGATGATCGACCGCAGCGAGGTCTGCGCCATCTGCGAGACGGCGAACTTGTAGTCCTCGACCCGCACCAGCGCCTCGGCCGCGTCCACCACCTTGAAGTAGACGACCGCGTCCACCCGCACCGTCACGTTGTCCCGGGTGATGCCCTCCTGGGCCGGCACCGGCATCGTGACGATCTGCATGTTCACCTTGTGCAGCCGGTCCACCATGGGCACGATCATCGTGAACCCGGGCGGGCGCACCTCGCCGACGAGCCTTCCGAAGCGGAACACCACCCCGCGCTCGTACTGCTTCACCACGCGCGCCGCCGCGCCCGCGTACACCGCGATCGCCACGCCGCCCGCGATGACGGCCGTCAACACTTCCTGGATCATCACGGCCCCCTGCTGTCGAGCCGATCCGGAGGGCTAAAGCGCCCATAGGTTACAAAAAGGGTATTCCCCTACAGCCAGCCCGCGAACTCGAGCAGCAGCTCCGCGTCCGTCCGGCGCCCCGCCGTCAGCGCGCGGGTCGCGGATTCGACGGCGCGGAACAGGGTCCAGCCGCGCAGCCGCTCCCGGTCCAGCTCCAGGGAGTCGGCGAGCTTGTTGACCCGGCGGCGGGCGGACGAGGCGCCGGCCGAGGCGGCGACCAGGTCCTCGACCCGGTCCCGTACCAGCCGGGCCAGGTCGTAGGCGCGCTCGCCGACCAGCGGTTCCGGGCCGACCGCGAGCCAGGGGGCCCGCTCGGCGGCCAGCACCTTGCCCTGCCGGAAGTTGCCGTGCAGGAGGAAGTCCTCGGCGGCCGGCCCGGTCCCGGCGAGCAGCTCCGCGCGGGCCGCCAGGGCCTCGGTGACGAGGGCGCCGGTCTCGGCCCCGTCCGCGTACCGCCGCATGCCCTCCGCCTGCCGTGCCGTGCGCTCCGCCACCGACTCGAAGCCGTGCCCGGCCGCCGGCTCCACCCACAGCTTGCGCACCGTCCCCGCGGCCTCCAGGAGCGCCTTCGCCTCCGGCAGCGAGCGCAGCGACACCTCGGGCTGCAGCCGCTCCAGGAGCAGCCCGCCGTGCGCGGTCTCACCGAGCAGCCTCGCCGCGCCCCAGCCGTTCCAGTGGGCCAGGGCGTCCCGCTCCAGGTCGGGGCGGGCGAAGGGCGGGGCGAGCTTCAGGACGGCGCCCGGGACGAGGACGACGAGGCTGCTGCGCCCGCCGGGGGCCACCACGCGCTCGGCGACCAGACCGGCGTGCTCCAGCGTGTCCCGGGCGAGCTCAGGGAGCGTGCCGAGCCAGGCGGCCGCGGCGGCGTCCCCGTACGTCTCGCCGAGCACGCGCACCAGTCGCTGCGGCGGTTCGAAACCCATGCGTGCGTTGTTCCTTAAGTTCGGCTCAGGCCCTGCCCGTGGCCCGTTCGGCGAGCCCAGGAAAGGTTACGTCGCTGCCGCGCCAGCGGACGGCGCGGACCGCCGCCTCGCGCAGCGCCGCCGCCACCGGCCGGGTCGTGCAGGCCGCCGACGACGAGGAGATGGTCGAC
>NZ_JBSGBF010000206.1:0-2278 GCF_053601115.1 Streptomyces sp. NPDC004788 | reverse complement strand
GGCGTCGCGAGGCGACGCCCGCGCACCAGCGGCACGGCCGTCCCAGGCCGGTAGTTCAGCGCCTCGACGATCTCCAGCAGCCGTGAGCCAACGGGTCGGGACCCTCAGTCGGAGACTGTACGAACCACTCGCCGTGCGCAGGCGATTCCAGCGCCGGGATGTCAGTGCTCTCGATTCGGACCCAGGAACATGGGTCTGGCGCCGGGTCACGGGTCTCACCGGCGCCTTCCGTTTTTCGTGTTCGGGTCCGCCGCGGAGACGTACACGATGTGTGCCACGTTGGCCGCTCCCGGGGTGGCCTGAGTGACCGGAGCGCGACCGTAGGAGCGCGCGACGACCACGAGAGGGGCCTTGATGGCATCGATCCTCTCGCGAATCACCCGGGCGTCGTCCAGGAGGCCGGGGAGCTTCCCGTCCGCTCCCTGGGGGACGACGCTCGACAGGTCGACCGTGTGGCTGGGCCAGCCGCGGTCGGCGAGGACGTCCTGGAGCTCGCGCCAGCACCACGACCCGTGCCACGCACCGTGCACCAGGAGGAACTGGGGGCTTCGCATGCTGTCGTTCATGTCGTTCCCTTTCATGGCTGACGACGGGAAGGGCCTGGTCCACAGCCGGTCGCATTGGCGGTGATGCCGTGTTCGGCCCACCGGCGGCTGATGCCGCGGGCGATGGCGATGGCGATGGTGATGGCGAGGAGCACGTCGGCCGTCTTCGACTGTGTGTGCATACGTGCCGGTCGACGGAACAGTGACACACGTATGTATGCGAGGATAGCCGGAAACGCCGCGACAGCGGCGGGTGTTCGGGCCACCTGCTGTTCGGGCCACCTGCCGCTGTCCGCGGTCAGGTCCTCTCGTACGAGGACCGGGGTGGGATCAGACGGTGATGGTCTTGTACTCGGTGTAGGTACCGAGGCCGATGGCGCCGTACTCGCGGCCGATGCCGCTGGCCTTGAAGCCGCCGAACGGGCCGTCGAACGCGACGGAGGCGCCGTTGACGGTGACGGTGCCGGTACGGATGCGGCGGGCGACGGCGAGGGCGCGTTCCTCGTCGGAGGACCACACCCCGCCGGAGAGGCCGTACTCGGAGTCGTTGGCGATGCGGACGGCGTCGTCCTCGTCGTCGTAGGCGATGACGACCAGGACCGGGCCGAAGATCTCCTCCTGCGCGATCCGCATGGAGTTGTCGACGTCGGCGAAGACGGTGGGGGTGACGTAGTTGCCCTTCTCCAGGCCCTCGGGAATGTGCGGGCCGCCGGTGACCAGGCGGGCGCCCTCGTCGATGCCGAGCTGGATGTAGGTGCGCACGCGCTCCTGTTGGTCGGGGCGGATCATCGGGCCGATGAAGGTGTCGGGGTCGCCCGGGTCGCCGACCTTCAGCGACTCCACCATTTCCTTCAGCGCGGTCACGACCTCGTCATAACGACTGCGGGGCGCCAGGATCCTGGTCTGCGCGATGCACGATTCACCGTTGTTGAGCAGGGAGCCGAACTTCAGGCCGGCGACGGCCTTGTCGATGTCGGCGTCCGGCAGGATGACGGCTGCGGACTTGCCGCCCAGCTCCAGGCTGACGCGCTTGAGCTGCTCGCCCGCGATGGCGGCGATGCGACGGCCGGCCCGCGTCGAGCCGGTGAAGGCGATCTTGTCGACCTCCTGGTGGGAGATCAGGTACTCACTGGTCTCCCGGTCTGCCGAGAGGACGCTGACCACGCCCTCCGGCAGGCCTGTCCGCTCCAACAGCTCGGCGAGGAAACCCATGCTCAGCGCGTTCTCCGGAGACACCTTCAGAACGACGGAGTTGCCGGCGAGCAGAGCGGGGATGATCTTCGAAGTGGCCGAGGAGAAGGGCGAGTTCCACGGGATCACCGCGGCCACGACGCCGACCGCCTCACGGCGCACCACACTGCGCACCGGGGAGGCGGGGTCCGAGGGCACCAGCGTCTCCTCCCACGCGAACTCCTCCGCCGCCTTCAGGTAGGCATTCGCCTGCCGGGTGAGACCGGGCTGTCCGGCGCGGGTGAACCATCCGGCCGACCCGTTCTCCAGCGAGATCAGGTGAGCGATCTTCTCCGCGTTCTGCTCGCGCAGTGCGTTGAACCGCCGCAGGACGGCGATCCGCTCGGCCGGCGGGGTCAGCCGCCACTCGCCCGCCTCGAAGGACGCCCGTGCCGCGTGGTGCGCGCGGGGGGGGGGGGCCGGCCGCGCCGGGGCGGGGCGACCGACCCCCGCCCGGTCGGGGGGGGGGGGGAGGGCGTGCCGCTCCGGGGCGCGCGGGTCCT
>NZ_JBSGBF010000205.1:0-2398 GCF_053601115.1 Streptomyces sp. NPDC004788 | reverse complement strand
GGGGGGGGGGGGGGGGGGCCCCCCGCCCGGGCGGGGGGGGGGGGGGGGCTTTGGGGCCCGGCCGCACTTTAGGGGGGGGGGGGGGCGCGCCGCCCGTCGGAGCGGCGCGCCCCCGATTCTGCCAGCCCGGCCGGGACCCCGCGCTCAGCCGCGTGCGCCGGCGTCCCGCAGGTCCACGAGGAGCGGCGGGGTGTGCTCGCCGCGCACGTCGGTGAGCGAGAGGACCGCGTGCCCGGGCGGCACGGCGTGCGCGAGGTCGGAGGCCGACCAGCGCTCGCGCTCCACCTCCCGTACGGTCACCGCCTCCGTCGTGACGGCCTTGCCGGTGACCAGCTTGCGCAGCGCGTGGAAGGCCCGGGTCATCGGCTGGTCGGCGAAGACGGTGTGGTGGGCGACCTCGGTGGTCTCCACCCGTTCGGTGCCCCACGCCTCGGCGAACGCCCGGCCGTCCCAGGTGGGGATGCCGGAGAACGCCATCCGGCAGCCGACGACCGCGAGCAGCGGCCCGTGCAGCGGCTCGGGGACCTCGGCGAAGGTACGGAGGGCGAGCACCACGCCGGCGTTCTGCGGGCGCAGCCGCTGCAGGCCGCGCACGGTCCCCGGGGTGAGCGCGCCGGCCGCGTCGTCGAGGGCGAGGCAGGCGAAGTGGGACCCGGGGCCCTCGGTCCGGCCCGGACGGTCCCGTACGACGGTCTGGAACTGGGCGAGCAGCAGCCGGTTGAGCAGCCGGGCGGCCTCCTCGTGGGCGCCCTCCGGGAGGCTGATCCGGACCCGCATCGGGTGCCGTACGACGGCCCGCAGCGCGAAGGCGTTGTCCTCGCTGCCGCCGCCGAAGAAGTCGGCGAAGACGGGCCGGTCGAGCGCGGCGAGCCGGTCGGCGAGCACCGGGCCGAGGTCTGTCGCGGTGCCGACCTGCCGGATCCGGGACTCCAGCTCGCGGCGCATGGCCGTGGCGGCGCCGTCCTCGGGGATCCGGTCGAGCAGGGCCCGCAGGGTCTCGGGGCGCGCTTCGAGGAGTTCGCGCAGCACCGGGACGGTGGGGAAGCGCCCGTGCGCGGCCCGGTAGGGGCCGATGAGCTGCGCGAGCACGGTGGCGGCCCGCCGGGTCTCGACGCCCGGCATGTCGCCGACGAGCCCCTCCGCGAGCAGCGCGGCGGCCTCGTCCGGGTCGGTGGCCCCGGCGTACAGGTCGAGGTCGTGCCGCGAGGCCGGGTCGCCGAGGCGGATCACGACGTCGTACGCCTCGTCCGGGCCGAGCGGCGCCCCGGCCGCGCCGACGGCGACGACGGCGCAGCCGCCGGTGAGGGCCTGGAGGGCGAGCGACTCGACGACGGGCGCGACGAGGGCGCGGGTCTTGCCGGAGCCGGACGGGCCGACGGCCAGCAGCGAGGTGCCGAGCAGCGCGGGGTCGAGGGCGAGGCCGGCGCCGTGGTAGGCGGCGGGGGTGCGCTCGGCGGGCGCGTACCGCCCGACGCGGACCTGGCCGAGGAGCAGGTCGTGGGTGGCGGTGCGGCGGCCGGGCAGGTCGCGCTCGCCGGACGGGTGGGCGGCCGCGGCGGCGCCCTGCTCGACGACCGCGTCGACGAGCGCGGCCCGGCGCATCCCGTCCCGGGCGGACTGCGCCCAGGCCCGCCGTACGCGTGCGACGTCGACGTCGTTCATCCGCCCGCCGGCCACCTCGGCGGCGAGCACGTCGGCGGCGCGCTGCTCACCGGCGGCGCGGAGCTCGGGCCACTGGGAGGGCGGCAGGACGGGCCCGGTGGCGACGGCCTGGGGCTGGGGGGCCTTGCGGGCGCGGTACGTACGGAGCAGGCCGGCCCAGTCGCCGACGCGGGCGAACGGCCACAGGACGAGGGCGGTGATCAGCGCGTACAGGGTGTAGACGAGGACGGGCGAGGCGAACACCTCGAACCCGCCGGTGACCAGCGCGACGAGGGAGAGCACGGCGGAGACGACGGGCAGCGGGTCCCAGCCCAGGCCGAACGCCTCGGGCCAGACGAGGGTGAGGGCGGCGAGCGCCATCACCCCGGCGACGGCGGCGCGGCCGGGCGGCCGGAACCGGTCGAGGTAGTGGCGGGTGATCTTGCCCCAGGAGCCGAGGAAGCCGACGGCGCACACGAGCAGCACGAGGAACGCGCTGTCGTACAGCGCGCGGGCGGCCTGGCCGTGCCAGTCGACGGGCGAGGTGGTGAGCGGGTACCACCACTCCTTCGGGGTGAGGAGCAGCAGGATCTCGACCTTGTACGGGAAGACGTCGCGGCGCCACGCGGCCCACACGAGCAGCCCGACGGCCAGCGGGATCAGCATCCCGACGAGCGTCACGGGCGCCATGCGCCTGGCCTCCTCCGCCCGCGCGGGCAGATGCCGGAACCGCCACACCCCGAGCCCGGCCTCCGGC
>NZ_JBSGBF010000204.1:0-2522 GCF_053601115.1 Streptomyces sp. NPDC004788 | reverse complement strand
CCCGGCGCGACATCGAGCGAGATGTCGTCGAGGACGAGCTGGCCCCCGGCGGGGCCGCCGAAGGACTTCGAGACGTGCGCGATGCGCGCGGCGTGGCCGACCGCGGCCGGGCCGACACGGTCCTCGGCCTTGGCGAGCGTCGTGGTCGTGGCCATGTGCGTCACCTTCCTGGGAGACCTGAACTCGGGCTGCGATCTGGTTACTTCACGCCGAGACCGGCGTCGGAGACCTCGGGCTTGCCCGCGGCCTTCAGGACCTTGTTGAGCGGCCTCAGGTCGTAGATGCCGTTCAGGTCGGGCTGCTTGAGGAGACCGGCCTTGACGGCGTGGTCGGCCTGCGCCTGCAGCGTGGCGGCCAGCGGGTCGTCGGTGAACTGGATCGACGGCCAGGCGGAGTCGATGACCTTGTCACCGAGCGCCTTGCCGGACAGCGCCTTCAGCTTGGCGTTGGCGGACGCCTTCGCCTTGTCCTGGTTGGCGTTGATCCAGTCGTTCGTCTTCACCGAGCCGCGCAGGACCGCCTCGACGACGTCCGGGTGCTCCTTCAGGAACTTCTGCGACACGATGATGTTCGTGATGACGAACTTCTTGTCCGGCCACAGGTCGGACTCGTCGAGCAGCACCTTCGCGCCCTCGGCGACCAGCTTCGAGGCGGTCGGCTCCGGAACCCAGGCGCCGTCGATGTCACCGGACTTGTAGGCGTCCGGGGTCACCTTGTTGTCGGTGCGGACGACCGAGACGTCGCCCTTGCCGCTCTGGGAGTCGACCTTCCAGCCCTTCTCCGCGACCCAGTCGAGGAAGGCCACGTCCTGCGTGTTGCCGAGCTGCGGGGTGGCGATCCGCTTGCCCTTGACGTCGTCCAGGGTCTTGATCTTCGCGGGGTCGACCACGAGCTTCACGCCGCCGGAGGCCGCGCCGCCGATGATGCGGAGGTTGCTGCCCTTGGACTTGGTGTAGCCGTTGATGGACGGCGAGGGGCCGATGAAGCCGATGTCGATCGAGCCGGCGTTGAGCGCCTCGATCTCGGACGGGCCCGCGTTGAAGGTCGACACCTTCAGCTGCGTGCCGCCCAGCTCCTTCTGGAAGATGCCCTCGTTGTCGCCCACCAGGGCCGTGGCGTGCGTGAGGTTGGGGAAGTACCCGAGCCGTACGGCGTCGGCCGAGAGCTTCTCGCCCTCGGCGGCCACCTTCTTCTCGTCGTTCTTGGCTGCGGAGCCGTAGCCGCAGGAGGCGAGCGCCCCGATGAGCAGGGGCAGTGCGACAGCGGCGGCCAGGCCGCGGCGCAGGGTGGTACGGGTGGTGGCAGGCACGGGAGGTGTTCCCCTCGATCAGTCTCAGTGAAGTCTGCGTTTATGTCGTCGCCCGAGAACGGGCGCGTGGAGCGGGTGGAGCGGCATCGCGCCGCCGCAGCGGCGCACGGAGGTCAGCACGCACATCGCGCGACACCTCCCCGGCCCGCACCGAGGGCGCCGGAGCCCACCCGGCCGCCCTCCTTGGCGAAGGTGGCCCAGAAGTCCTGACCGGTCATCAGAAGTCCCAGCCTTCCTCGTCGTCGACCGTCTTCTCGACGGCCTTGGCGGTGGCGAAGGACTCGCCCGCCATGCCGGCGGCGAGCGTGGTGCCGTCGGCCGGGTCGATCAGCAGGAACGAGCCGGTACGGCGCGAGTCCGCGTACGAGTCCAGCGCGAGCGGCTCGGCGGTGCGCACCTTCACCCGGCCGATGTCGTTGGCGACGAGCCGCTCGGGGTTCGGGTGCTGGGAGAGGTCGTCCAGCGTGAGCCGCGAGGGGATGTCCTTGACGATCGCCTTGACCGTGCGGGTGGTGTGCTTGAGCAGCACCCGCTGGCCCACGGTGAGCGGCTGGTCCGCCACGTGACAGACCGTCGCCTCGACGTCCTGGCTCGTCGCCGGGGCATCACCGGAGGGCGCGAGCAGGTCGCCGCGCGAGATGTCGATGTCGTCGGCGAGCCGGATGGTGACCGACTGCGGCGCCCAGGCGATGTCCACGGGCTCGCCGAGCGCGTCGATCGCCGTGATCGTCGACGTCCGGCCGGACGGCAGCACGGTGATCTCCTCGCCGACCCGGAACGCGCCGGCCGCGATCTGGCCCGCGTAGCCCCGGTAGTCCGGGTGCTCGGCGGTCTGCGGACGGATCACGTACTGCACCGGGAAGCGCGCGTGGCAGGCCGTCAGGTCGTGGCTGACCGGGACGGTCTCCAGGTGCTCCAGGACCGTCGGGCCGCCGTACCAGTCCATGTTGGCGGACGGCTCCACGACGTTGTCACCGGCCAGCGCCGAGATCGGGATCGCGGTGATCTCCGGGACGCCGAGTTCGGAGGCGTAGCTGGTGAACTCCTCGGCGATGGCGGCGAAGACGGACTCCTGGTAGTCGACCAGGTCCATCTTGTTCACGGCGAGGACGACGTGCGGGACGCGGAGGAGGGCGGCGACGGCGGCGTGGCGGCGGGTCTGCTCGACGACGCCGTTGCGGGCGTCGACGAGGACCACGGCCAGTTCGGCCGT
>NZ_JBSGBF010000203.1:0-2703 GCF_053601115.1 Streptomyces sp. NPDC004788 | reverse complement strand
TCACCCTCGCGGGCTTTCCTCCGGGCGCTTCCTTCGTTTCCGACTCTATCAGATCTTTCCGATCCGATTTCCTCGGTGCTTTCCGGTCCCTTTTCCTGGCGTTTGCCTTCGGGCCCTTCCGGCGGGGTCAAACACTACCAGGCTTTCTCGGTCCCCCTGACCACACCCTCCGCGAGCATGCAGAGGTGTAGACCACTGAGGTTAGGATCTGGCTTGATAGGTGCTGCGGACTCACGACTCAGCGTCGCGTTGGAGTCACGCAGGAGTACGACAGTACATCCCACCGTCACTAGACGCAAATCGTTTCCGGTAGTCCCTAGGTCCGCCAACCGGTACATCTCGTGCGGAACTAGGACTTCCCATGACATAGGCTTCTGAACCAGTACGCCGTCCAGGACAGGTAGTGACGGCGTAACACGATCTCCGCCCCTGGGAGGCATCCCATGACATCCGTGACGTCGCCACTCGCTGGACGCGCCATCGGTCTCGCCGCTGTACCCGACCCCGTCTTCTCCGGTGCGATGGTCGGTCCCGGCACCGCCATCGACCCCGTCCGTGAGCCCGGCGAGGCGGTGTCGCCCGTCGACGGGATCATCGTCTCTCTGCACCCGCACGCGTTCGTCGTCGTGGACGACCACGGCCACGGTGTGCTGACCCATCTCGGCATCGACACCGTTCAGCTCAACGGCGAGGGCTTCGAGCTCCTCGTGAACAAGGGCGACACCGTGCAGCGCGGACAGGCGGTCGTGCGGTGGAACCCCGGCGCTGTCGAGGCGGCCGGCAAGTCCCCCATCTGTCCCATCGTGGCGCTCGAAGCCACGGCCGACTCCCTCTCCGATGTCGTCGAGGCCGGGGACGTGAAGGCCGGCGACGCGCTCTTCTCCTGGAAGTGACCGCCGGCTCGTCCTTCCGACGAGCGCGCATACGACATTGAAACGACGCGGCGGCCCGGCCGCCGCTCTATCGGAGACGGTGAGATGGAGACAACGCTGCGAGGCGTCGGTGTCAGCCATGGGGTGGCCATCGGCGAGGTCCGGCACATGGGCACGGCGGTCCTGGAGCCGCCGGCCAAGCAGATTCCGGCCGATGAGGCGGAGCGCGAACAGGGGCGCGCCCGTCAGGCCGTGGAAGCTGTGGCGGCCGACCTGATCGCTCGGGGCAATCTGGCCGGCGGCGAGGCCCAGGCGGTGCTCGAGGCCCAGGCGATGATCGCGCAGGACCCGGAGCTGATCGCCGACGTCGACCGTCGGATCGCGGTCGGCAGCACTGCCGAGCGCGGTATCTACGACGCGTTCTCGCACTACCGGGAGCTGCTCGCGGGTGCCGGTGAGTACATGGCCGGCCGGGTGGCCGACCTGGACGACGTGCGGAACCGGATCGTGGCGCGCCTGCTGGGCGTACCGATGCCGGGTGTGCCGGACAGCGACGAGCCGTACGTGCTGATC
Source organism: Streptomyces sp. NPDC004788 (assembly GCF_053601115.1). Taxonomy (NCBI): domain Bacteria; kingdom Bacillati; phylum Actinomycetota; class Actinomycetes; order Kitasatosporales; family Streptomycetaceae; genus Streptomyces; species Streptomyces sp. NPDC004788. The sequence continues at coordinate 1,258 of NZ_JBSGBF010000203.1, read as the reverse complement.
GCCCGGGACCTGGCGCCGGCCGACACCGCGCTGCTGGACCCGGCGCTCGTGCTCGGTTTCGTGACCGAGGAGGGCGGGCCGACCAGCCACAGCGCGATCCTCGCGCGGGCGCTCGGTGTGCCGGCCGTGGTCGCGCTGCCGGGTGCGGGCGAGCTGGCCGAGGGCACGGTCATCGCGGTGGACGGTTCCACCGGAGAGATCTTCGTGGAGCCGAGCGAGGAGAAGAAGGACGCGCTGACCCGCGCGGCCGAGGAGCGGAAGGCCGCGCTGGCCGCCTCCAGCGGTCCGGGTGCGACCTCGGACGGGCACAAGGTGCCGCTGCTCGCGAACGTGGGTGGTCCGGCGGACGTGCCGGCGGCGGTCGAGGCCGGTGCCGAGGGCGTGGGTCTGTTCCGTACCGAGTTCCTGTTCCTGGACGACAGCGCGAAGGCTCCGTCCGAGGAGAAGCAGATCGAGGCGTACCGCAAGGTGCTCGAGGCGTTCCCCGAGGGCCGGGTGGTCGTGCGGGTGCTCGACGCGGGTGCGGACAAGCCGCTGGACTTCCTGACGCCGGCGGACGAGCCGAACCCGGCGCTCGGCGTGCGGGGTCTGCGGACGCTGCTCGACCACCCCGAGGTGCTGCGGACCCAGCTGACGGCGCTGGCGAAGGCCGCCGAGGGTCTGCCGGTGTACCTGGAGGTCATGGCGCCGATGGTGGCCGACCGTACGGATGCGAAGGCGTTCGCCGACGCGTGCCGTGCGGCGGGGCTGCGGGCGAAGTTCGGCGCGATGGTGGAGATCCCGTCCGCCGCGCTGCGGGCGCGCTCGATCCTTCAGGAGGTCGAGTTCCTGTCCCTGGGCACGAACGACCTGGCTCAGTACACCTTCGCCGCCGACCGTCAGGTGGGCGCGGTGTCGCGACTGCAGGATCCGTGGCAGCCGGCGCTTCTCGATCTCGTGGCGCTGTCCGCGGAGGCCGCCAAGGCCGAGGGCAAGAGCTGTGGTGTGTGCGGTGAGGCCGCGTCGGATCCGTTGCTCGCGTGTGTGCTGACGGGTCTGGGTGTCACCTCTCTGTCGATGGGTGCGGCGTCGATTCCGTATGTGCGGGCGACGCTGGCGAAGCACACGCTGGCGCAGTGCGAGCGTGCGGCGGCCGCGGCGCGTGCGGCGGACACGGCGCACGACGCGCGGATGGCCGCGCAGGCGGTGCTGTCCGGGGAGTGATCCGGCGGACCGTGACCGGTCCGGTTGTCGAAGGGGCTTCCCGCCACGAGGTGGC
>NZ_JBSGBF010000202.1:0-2898 GCF_053601115.1 Streptomyces sp. NPDC004788 | reverse complement strand
TGAGTTCCTAGACAGCTCCCACCACACCGGAGGTCTTCGCCATGTTCAAGACCAGACCAGTGTCAACAACGCTCGTGATCAATACACCTAGGCGGCGGTGTATAGCCGCGCGATCGCGCCAACGCTCTCAACGACGTCGCCGACTCCGCAGCCGGCGTCGGCGGATCCGTCCTCTCCCCCGACCTGATCAGCCTGGCCAAGAACTCCACGCCCGGCGCTATCGCCTGTCTTCTCTCGGGGACCTTGCTTCTGTTCGTACGCAAGGCGTTCCAGGAACAGCGGCCAGCCGACGAACAGCGCTTCGTGATGGCCGACATCAAGGAAGGGCCGCTCAATCTGACCACCATCGTCCTGGCCACCGAGGGCCTCGACATCAACGCCGGGCTGATCGGCCTCATCCTCGACGCAGTCCGTCTCGGCACCCCTGATTGTGATCTGCCTGGGCAGCGTCGCGACGTGGCGGCGGAAGCTGAGGCCAGAAGCGGGTAAGGCCGCCTCACTCGAGGATGCTTGAGCGGCCGGGAAGTATGTTCGCGAGTGACGGTCACGCACCGCACCCACCGATTGGAAGGATGTACACCGCTGCGGCCTTGAGCCGCAGCCTCCCATGTTCGGAACATAAGGCCAGCCGCTACCCCGACGCAGTAGGCCGGGTATCGAAAGCGCGGACAGGCCGAGCGGGGTGATGCCCCGGTATGGCCTGTCTAGCCCGGTTTCTGCGGGAGGCGTACGCCTTGTCAGTCCGCACGCGATCGGCGCGGACGCGTGGCCGGCCCGGCCCGATGCGGTGCAGACGAACCTTCGCCAGCACCGGCTCGAACTGTGGCGCAGGACCGGAGGGTGCAGATCAACCGCGGCATCCAAGACCTGATCCCTCAGCCACTTGGCAGGTGCTGCAACCTGCCCTCACCATCGGCCGACGCTGCCCGCTCCAGTGAGCCGGGAGCGGCACCCGGCTCACTGGAGCGCCGCCGGAATGGTCAGGCGAGGGCGTCGAGTGCGGCCAGGATGTCGGCCGGTTCTGCGCGGGTGGTGTAGTCCGTGTTGGCGAAGGCCCAGCGGATGGTTCCGTCGCGGTCGATGACGTACGTGGCGGGCAGCGGCAGCGTGCGCGGGTGGCCCGCGTTGACGCGCTGGAGGTCGAAGCCGAGCTTGTCGTAGACGGCGGCGAGGTCGTCGGGCAGGTCGAAGGCGAGGCCGTACTGCTTGGCCGTGTCGGACCCGATGTCGCTCAGGACGTCGAAGGCGAGGTCGTGCTTCTCGGTGAGGCTCAGCGACTCGTCGGGGATCTGCGGGGAGACGGCCACCAGGCGGGCACCGCGAGCGGTGATGTCCGCGTGGTGTTCCTGGAGCGAGCGCAGCGCGATGTTGCAGTACGGGCACCAGGCGCCACGGTAGAAGGTGAGGACCACGGGGCCGTCGGCGAGCAGGGCGTCGAGGGAGAGGGAGTCGCCGGTCGCGGTGGGGAGCGTGAAGCGCGGGGCCGGCGCCCCGACCGGCAGCGCGCGGTCGGCCTGTCCTGAGGCGGCGAGTTCCTCGCCGGCCCGGTTCATGATCGCCCGTACCTCGGCGGGGATCTGCTGCTGACGGGCCTCGTAGAAGCTGCGCAGCTCGGCGTTGAGGGACATGGGCGGGATTCCTCCAGGGCCGTGGTGGGTCGGATCACGTACCCACAACTTGGAATGGTCGTTTCAAGATAGCGGCGCGCAAGGGCACGCGCCAGCGGTGCGGCGGCGGTTGGGGAGATTTCAGAGCACGGTGAAGTGGTGGTGGTCGGCGAGCGCGAGGGCTCGGATGAACGCGCCGGCGCGGACCGCTTGGCGGGCGACGAGACGGAGGATGGAGGGGCGGTTCGATCCGTAGGCGGTGACCCACAGTTTCGGTATCCGGTTCATGCGGCACAGGGTGGGCGTGGACGCATGCCCGCGGAGCGATCCTGGATGAACGTGGACGGCGATGGCACGCATGGCTTCCTCGGGCCTATGCGCGGCGGCCGGGCGCCCGCTATCTTGGAATCCCTAGTTCAAGATAGCGTGGTGAACCATGCCCGACATCAAGCATTTCGATCCGGACGCGGCCCTGGAGACCGTCGTACGGCTCTTCTGGCGGCAGGGCGTGGCCTCGACCGGGATCCAGGACGTCGTGACCGCGACCGGGGTCAACCGCTCCAGCCTCTACTCGACCTTCGGCGACAAGCAGGCCCTCTACAGGGCTGCCTTGCGCCGCTATCTCGAGCACCGCTCCCAGCCGGTCTTCCAGCGCCTGGCCGAGGATGCCAGGGGCCTGCCGGCCATCGCGGAGTTCTTCGAGGGGCTCATCACGGCCCGCTGCTCGGGTGAGTACGCCCGCTGGGGCTGCATGGTCTCCAACGCCCACGCGGGAAACGAGAACGGCGACCCTGAGGTCCGGGCGCTCCTGGACCGTCACCACCAGGAGCTGCGCGACGCCATGTACGCGGCGCTGGTGACCGCCGAAGAGCGAGGCCAACTCGCCGCCGGAATCGACCCCGGAGCCTCCGCCGACCTGCTGGCCCTGCTCGCGTACGGGGTGAACCTGCGCTCGCGGGCAGGAGCCGACGCGCGCGCCCTCACGGACACGGTCAAGGCGGCGCTGGGGCCGATCAGCGCTCCGGCGGCCGCCTGACGTTCCCCGCACCAGCGCGCGCCGGGCCGGCCTGGGGAGCTCCCCCGGCCGGCCCGGCGCCTGCATGCGTCACTCAGTCCGTCCCGCTCACACCGCCGGCACTTCCTTTCGGACGCCCGCTTCGACGGCGTTGCTCGCGGCGGCCGTGTAGTCCTCCGGGGAGGTCTCGTCGACGCCGTCGGGGGTGCCGACGGAGCGCAGGACCAGGGTGAGGACGACGGTGACGAGGACGTTGAGGACGAAGGCGGTGAGGCC
>NZ_JBSGBF010000201.1:0-2899 GCF_053601115.1 Streptomyces sp. NPDC004788 | reverse complement strand
GCTCCCCGAGCGGAAGGGAGCGGGCGTCACACCATTGCACGGACGAACGGAACGGCCGGCGCCCTCGCTGACGGTGTGGGCGGCGCGGCCCTCGCCCACGACCGTTCCCGAGTCGATGTCGACGGCGAGGGCCTTGGTGGACTGGGTCGAGCTGTCGACGCCGATCACGACGCGCTGCGCTGTCATGCGTTCCTCCGGTGGGGTTCCGTCCGACCTCCCGGCATACTAATTTGTTGAGTGCCCTGACAAATACCCCTCAGCACTGATCCGGAGCCGCTCATGTCCCACGACCCGCTGTCTCCCACCCCCGCGCACAAGTTCACCTTCGGCCTGTGGACCGTCGGCTGGCAGGGGCGCGACCCCTTCGGCGACGCGACCCGCCCCGCCCTCGACCCGGTCGAGACCGTGGGCCGGCTGGCCGAGCTCGGCGCGTACGGCGTCACCTTCCACGACGACGACCTGATCCCGTTCGGCGCGAGCGAGGCCGCACGGGAACAGGCCGTCAAGCGCTTCCGTACCGCGCTGGACTCCTCCGGCCTCAAGGTGCCGATGGCGACGACGAACCTCTTCACCCATCCCGTCTTCAAGGACGGCGCGTTCACCGCCAACGACCGTGACGTGCGGCGCTACGCCGTGCGCAAGACGATCCGCAACATCGACCTGGCCGTGGAGCTCGGTGCCTCGGTGTACGTCGCCTGGGGCGGGCGCGAGGGAGCCGAGTCCGGCGCGGCCAAGGACGTGCGCACCGCGCTCGACCGGCTGAAGGAGGCGTTCGACCTGCTCGGCGAGTACGTCGAGCAGCAGGGCTACGACCTGCGCTTCGCCATCGAGCCCAAGCCCAACGAGCCGCGCGGCGACATCCTCCTGCCCACCGTCGGCCACGCCCTGGCGTTCATCAACGCGCTGGAGCGCCCCGACCGGGTCGGTCTCAACCCGGAGGTCGGCCACGAGCAGATGGCCGGGCTCAACTTCCCGCACGGGATCGCGCAGGCCCTGTGGCACGACAAGCTGTTCCACATCGACCTCAACGGCCAGTCCGGCATCAAGTACGACCAGGACCTGCGCTTCGGCGCGGGGGACCTGCGGCAGGCCTTCTGGCTGGTCGACCTGCTGGAGTCGGCCGGCTACGACGGCCCGCGGCACTTCGACTTCAAGCCGTCGCGCACGGAGGACGCCGACGGGGTCTGGGCCTCGGCGGCCGCCTGCATGCGCAACTACCTGCTCCTCGCGGAACGTTCCCGCGCCTTCCGGGCCGACCCGGCGGTACGGGCCGCGCTCGCGGCCTCCCGACTGCCCGAACTCGCCCTCCGCACGGCCGAGGACGGCCTCACCGGCCTCCTCGCGGACCGCTCCGCCTTCGAGGACTTCGACGTCGACGCCGCCGCCCGCCGCGGCATGGCCTTCGAGCAGCTCGACCAGCTGGCCCTGGAACACCTCCTCGGCGCCCGCTGACCCGGGTGCGTGCGCCGGAGCCGGGCCGCGCGAGCGCGCGACCCGGCTCCCCCGGCTCCCTCTGCTCCCTCCGCTCCCCCGGCTCCCCCCGACGACCGTGTCGCCTGCATGGTGGCCCGGTGGTGACCGGCCGGGTACGGGCGGAACAGAAGCCTCAGTGCCGGGCGGCCGGGCCCACGCTGCGGCGCAGCACCATCTCCGGGGAGATCTCCACCTGGGTCCTGGAGGCCGTGGCGCCGGCCAGCTGCCCGACGAGCAGTTCCAGGGCCCGTCTGCCGAGTTCGCCGAAGTCCTGCCGCACGGTCGTCAGCGGCGGGATGAAGTAGGCGGCCTCCGGGATGTCGTCGAAGCCGACCACGCTGATGTCGCCCGGGACCGACCGGCCGGCCTCGTGCAGGGCGCGCAGCAGGCCGAGGGCCATGTGGTCGTTGGCGCAGAAGACGGCGGTGACGTCGCTCAGTCGCGCGAGCCGCAGCCCGGCCTGGTAACCCGAGCGGGCGCTCCAGTCGCCGCGCACCACGTCCGGCACGGGGGCGTCGGCCGCCCGCAGGGTGCGGCGCCACCCCTCCTCGCGGTCCTGGCTCTCCAGCCAGTTGGCCGGCCCCGCCAGGTGGTGCACGGTGCGGTGGCCCAGGTCGAGCAGGTGCCTGGTGACCTCTCCGGCCCCGGACCGGTTGCTCACCGACACCATGGGCACCCGGGTCTGGTTCCCGGATCCGACCGCGACGACCGGCACCGAGCTGGAGAGCCGGGCCACCGCGCTGACGGCGGAGGTCTGCGGCGCGATCACCACGACGCCCTCCACCCCCTGGTCGCGGAGCCGGTCGACGGCCTCCTGGACCGAGCGGCCGTCCAGGGAGCGCAGACTGGTCACACTGACGAAGTACCCGGCGCTCCGCGCGGCCCCCTCGATCCCGTCCAGCATCGACGCCGGACCGTAGAGCGCCGAGTCGAAGCTGACCACGCCGAGGGTCTGCGAGCGGCGGGTGACCAGGGCGCGGGCGGCGGAGTTGGGGCGGTAGTCGAGCTCCCGGATGGCGGCCAGCACCCGGTCCCGGGTGTCCGGCCGGACGTGCGGGGCACCGTTCAGCACCCGGGACACCGTCTGGTGGGACACGCCCGCCAGTTTCGCCACGTCCGCCATCACGGGCTGGCGCTGTTCCGTCCCGGCACTCTCGGTTCCCACGCGTCGTCCCCTCCTCTGCTGCGAACCACGGTACGCGACCAGGTCAAGGCGGTTCCGCAGGCGGCCCGGGTCGTCGTGAGCGGCGGCGCTCGACGGCCGGAAACGGCGCCGGCCGCGCCGCCGTACCTGGACGGGAAGGACCGGGCCCGGGGGCCGGGCGGGGGGGGGGGGGGGCCGGCCGGGGGGGGGCCCCCGGGGCGCCCCACGTTGGTGGGCGCCCCCCCCGGGGCACGATTGGCCCGCGTGGCGCGCGCGGGTGGG
>NZ_JBSGBF010000200.1:0-3091 GCF_053601115.1 Streptomyces sp. NPDC004788 | reverse complement strand
CCGGCGGCTCCTCGTCCTCCGGCGGTACGGTCTCGGGCGGCGGCTCCGGCAGTGGGGGGTCGGCCCCCCGGCCGCCCCCCCCCCCCCCCCACGTCCAGGGCGCGCGGTGCCGCGTCGACTCCGGTGACCGAGCCCGTGGGCCCGACGATCCGCGCCGCCAGGAACGTCACGTCCCCGGCACCGCAGCCGACGTCGAGGACCCGCATGCCGGAGCGCAGCCCGGCGGTCCGCAGGGCCTGCTCGGTGATCGGGTCGTACAAGCGGGCCTGGAGCACGAGTCGGTCGGTCTCGGCGGGTGAATGCCCCAGCAGGTACGCGGACTCCGGACGAGCGGCTCGTGTCATCGCTTCTCACCTCGCGAGGCGAACACCGGATCGGTCGTGTCGGACTGGCTGAAGAAGGTGTTCCACCCTTTGATGAGGGAGACCACGTCGCCGCAGTAGCTCCGCTCGGCCTTGAGGTAGGTCCCGCCCCTGGAACCGAAGGACCACGCGACGGCGTTCATGTCCTCGGCGTCGTAGGAGGGGGCCGTCTCGAAGAACGTGGTGAGGCGGGAGCCGACCGTCGGGCGGCTGCCGTCCGGGAGTTTCAGGGCGTAGAAGGCGACCCTCTCGATCGACCCGTCGGCGGGAGACAGGGTCACCGAGAACGTGTATGCGCCCTGGGAGAGAAACCGGGCCATCTCCCCGCGGAGACGGTCGTCCGGTGCCGGGGCACCCGCCAGCTCCGTGAAGCGGCGGCACTGCGTCTCGGTGAGGGGCCCGCGGGCCCGGAAGTAGACGTTGACGGTCCGACGGGCGTAGTCCACACAGACGTGCCGTACGTAGTCCAGTCCCAGGCGGTGGAAGAGCGGGCCGCGCTCTCGGACGGGCGACGGCACGGACGGGACGCCGAGCACGTCGTCCAGGGGTCGGGTGCCGCCCAGGTAGAGCCAGGTCTTGGTGAGTCCACGGGCCGCGTCGAAGTCGCACGACTGCTCGGGGGTGCCGTCGTACAGCATGTTCCACGCCTGTATCAGGTCGCCGAGCGGATCCCCGTCCGCGATGAACCCCGCCCGCCTGGCCATCGCCACGGTGTCCATGGGGCGGCGCGCGTAGAAGCGGTAGTTGAGGCCGTCGCCGTCGCGGTCGGTGGCCCGCCACAGGACGGCACCCTCGGCGAACGCCGGTCCGTACGCGTCGAGGACCGCGCGGGTGACGGGTTCCGAGCAGGCAGCGCCGATCGCGTCGGACGTGGTGCGGAGGTCTTCCAGGAAGCGTGTTGCGGAGAACTGCGGGGGCTGCACGGTCGGGGCCTCTTCCCTGTCTGCCGGAGCACAACATAGATGCACTCATTGACATGTATGTCGAATGACGTTCACACGTCAAGCAGACGTGAGAGTGTGTCGGCCACACCATAGGTGTGAATCCTCTCGGTCGACACCGATGTGCAGGAGTCTCCAAGGGATGTGAACTCTGCTCTCCGCCACCACCGTTGACGGCACGGGTCCGGGCCCGCGCCGAGGCGAACGAGGCACGCCGCGCTTCGAGAGGTCGCCGCGCGGCGAAGCCCGTACGGCCCTCGACCACGGTGTCGGGCCGCGGCCGACCAGCTCCGGGCCCCCTGCCGGCTGCGCAGATGGTGGGGGCCGGCTCGGTGGTCGGGCCGGTCGCATGCCTGGAGATGACCGGCCCGATTGCATCCGCCCCTTCCCGCCCGCTCCCCCACAGAGACCATCACGCGCCGGCTTCCCGCTGTCAGCGCACGGCGAGAACGGACAGAACGCATCTCGCCGCCATGGCTCGGAATGCTCCGTCGCAAAAATTCAGTGAACTTCCTTGAGGGAAATTTCGTTAACTGCTTTCGCCCTTGCGACTGATCGGGCGACCTGCTTGACTGCGATCATGATCAAGCGAATAGCGAGAGCTTCCGCAGGGATTCTGATGGCGACCACTGCGGCCGTCGGCGTCCTGACCGCAGGCGCGGGAACCGCTTCCGCGGCCACCCTTCAGAACACTTTGGAGGGAACGTACTACGGCACTTTGTGGCTTACGCCGTACATGGAGTGCAACAACGAGGCCAAGTCCCGCAACAAGTCGACGTACGGGAGCGAGGCCGGCGGGAACGACCAGTACTTCTACTGCGCCCTCGGAGACCGCGGGTTTGCCTACAACTTGTGGTGGCGGCATTACGTCTGACCGGTCGCCTCATCGAGTCAACGTCGCACGCGTGGCGCGGGACTTCGCTCTTGTGAGGAATGCGAGGCGTGATGCCGACGCTGACTGACAACTAGATATTCTTCTGGGGCGTCGAGAACGACGACGGGTCGGAGGCGGGCGGCCATTGGTGGTACGACGGCCGCCCGCCTCATGTTCAGCCGGGCGGTGGCAGCCGGCCCACAGGCCACGCACCGGCCGCATCGAGGATCGGGTCGGCCGGAGCCGCCACCGCGTAGGGGCAAGGCAGGGAATCACCCGGGCATATGAACCCCGGTGCGGTCGCACTCCGTTTCCCCGGTGGAGCCCCTCTCCGACGAGAGCCGGAGTAGAACAGAAACATTCTGATGCCCCATTCCGGTGACCCGTCAGTTCCAGTCCAGTCCAGTCAAGCACAGTCCAGATCCCCGACCTCTCGGAGGCTGAACATGCGTTTCCTGAACCGAACCAAGTCGCTGACCGCCGTCGCGGTGGCCACTTCTGCACTGACCCTGGTCCCGATCGCCCTCGCCATGCCGGCCTCGGCCGCAACCGCGGCATCGGGCTGGTCACTGTGCCGGGACTACAACCTCCGGAACTGTGAGTTCTGGACGGTCGACAACGCTCCCTACTCGGCCGACCTCGGCAAGGGCGACAACGCGAGTTCCGGCGACTATTACATGCAGGACGCGATCTCGTCGATCCAGATCCAGGGCGCCAGGACGCTCTACACCTGGAACGACAACAACTTCACGGGCATCCAGGGCGTCTTCCAGAACAACTACACCTGGAACACCCTCAACTACCCGTACAACGACGCGATCTCCTCGATCCGCACCTGGGGCTGACAGCGGTCGCATCCCACGAGGGGCCTGCGCGGGCGTCGCGAGGCGACCCCCCCCCACCCACAGCACGGC
>NZ_JBSGBF010000199.1:0-3227 GCF_053601115.1 Streptomyces sp. NPDC004788 | reverse complement strand
GGCGTTGGAGGTAGACGACCTTCCCCAGGACTTCCTCAGCGTGCTTTTCCAGATTCTTCTTACTGGTCGGCCGGGCCCAGCTGGCCGCCGTACGGGCGCACGTCGCCGCGGGCCAGGAGCCGTGGAAGACGGCGTACGAGGACATGAGCGCGAGCAGGTACGCCGCGCTCGACTACACCCCGCACCCCGCGCAGACCGTCGCCTGCGCCTCGAACGCCGGCACGAACGCCTGCGTCGCCGAGCGCGAGGACGCCCTCGCCGCGTACACCCAGGCCCTGATGTGGTCGATCTCCGGGGACACCGCGTACGCCGACAAGGCCGTCGAGATCATGGACGCCTGGTCGAAGACGGTGAAGCGGCACACCCGAGACGACGCCGACCTCCAGACCGCCTGGTCGGGCTCCTCCTGGGCGCGCGCCGCCGAGCTCGTGCACGCCGGGTACCCGGCCTGGAAGGGGCCGGAGGTGCAGCGCTTCAAGTGGATGCTGCGCAAGGCGTACCTGCCCGACGTCACCGCCGACGTGCCCGACTACAACGGCAACTGGGAGCTGGCGATGACCGACGCCGCCATGGGCATGGCGGTGTTCCTGGAGGACCGGGACCTCTACGAGGAGGCGGTACGGCGCTACCGCGCCCGCGTGCCCGCCTACTTCTACCTCGCCTCCGACGGCGCACTGCCCAAGCCGCCGCCCGGCGGCACCATCAGATCCGCCGACCAGCTCGCCGCCTACTGGTTCGGCCAGCGCACCTACCGCGACGGCCTCGGCCAGGAGACCTGCCGCAACTTCATGCACATCGGCTACTCCCTCGCCGCCACCGCCCACATCGCCGAGACCGCCTGGCACCAGGGCCTCGACCTCTACCGCGAGGAGGCCGACCGGCTCTCCGCCGCGCTCGAGTTCCACTCCCGCTACCAGCTCGGCGAGGCCGCCCCGCGCTGGCTGTGCGGCGGAAAGGTCAGCCGCACCATGGGCCCGGACGTCGAGGTCGCCCTCAACCACCTCCAGGGCCGCATGGGCCGCGCGCTCCCGCAGACCGCCAAGCTCGCCGCGAGCCAGCGGCCCGGCGGCACCGACGACCTCTTCGTGGCCTGGGAGACCCTCACGCACGCCGGCAACCCGACCCCTGCGTAGGCTCACCGGCGTGATGCCCGAAGAACTGCGGCGCGGCCGCTACGTCAGCCTCACCACCTTCCGCGGGAACGGCACCGGGGTCGCCACGCCGGTCTGGTACGCGGTCGAGGGCGAGACGCTGTACGCCTGGACCCGCACCGACTCCTGGAAGGTCAGGCGACTGCGCCGCGACCCGCGCGTCGTGGCAGCCGTCTGCGACGTGCGGGGCAACGTGGCCGCCGGCGCCGTACGCGCCGAGGGCACCGCCCGGCTCGTCACGGGCGAGGAGCTGCGGCACGTCCGCAAGCTGCTCTCCCGCAAGTACACCTGGCAGTTCTGGGCGGTCGACTGGCCCGCGACGCTCGCCCGCCTCGGCAAGCGCCCGCACACCGGCATCGTGGTGAGCTTCCCGGCCCGTCCGGGCGCCTGACGGAAAACTCTGCGTAGCCGTCTCGTAACACGAATGCGGTCCAATGCCGGTGGACCGAGCGGCAGTGGCACAGGGCGGGCGGCGGTAGGCATGACGGTGCGGCAACTTCCGGTGGACGTCGTCATGTTCACCGAATGGCTGAACGAGCTGGTCGGCCGGCTCCGCCCCGGCGAGGGCTGGTACGGAGAGTTCGCCGCCCGCGACCCCGAGGGCATGCGCGCCTGCTTCGAGGGCGCGGACATCCTGCCCTGGGACATCGTCGAGTCCCTCCTCCAGGATCTCGGTGAGACCGCCGACGGGCCTTGGGGCGTCCGCGGCAGAGCGCTGTACGAGGCCGCCGCCACCGCCCACGACCGCGCGCCGGGCGCGGCGTCGGTGCTCACCGAGCGGCGCGAGCTGTTGACCCGCGAGGCCGCCCGCGCGGAGGCCCGCCTCCGCGAACCGGACGCCGACGACGCCGAACGGGCATGGGTACGCGACGATCTGGCCCGCGCGAGGTCGAGGTCGGCGGACCTCGGGGCGCGTCTGGCGCGACTCGCCGAGGCCACGACGGCACGCAGCCCGAAGCCGGCGACCGCGACCGCGCTCGGATACGGCCCCGGCCCGGCGCCTCGGCCGGTGTCGGCACCCGCGCTCGGGTACGGGGTCGGGGTCGCGCCCGGGTACGGCGCCGAACCGGCACCTCACCCCGCACCCGCGCCCCGCGCCGCCACGGCCCCGCCGGGGCGGCGTCGCCCGCGTGGGGCGCGGTATGCCTGGGTGGAGGGCGAGGCGGAGCCCGTGAGTGTGCCCGCTTCCGTGGGCGATCTGCCGGTCGGCGGGGTGGCGGCTCCGCGTGGGGCCCGGTTCGGTGGTGTGTCCGCCGGGCCCGTGACCCCGCCCGCGCCGGTTCACGAGCCCGGTCCGGACTCCGCCCGCGCCGCCGGGAACGCCGTCTACGCGCTGCGGCGGCTGCGTGCTCAGGGGCGTAGCGGCGAGGCGCACGCGCTGCTGTGCGAGGCGCTCGGCGGGCCGCCCGGGTGGCTGCCGGTGCTGGCCGCGGAGTTGTGTGCCGCGGGGCTCGCGGCGGACTGGGCCACCCTGCTGTGGGAGGCGGCCACGCTGCCGCCCGACCGGCTCGCGGCCGTCGCCGGGGCGCTCGCCGACGCGGGGCGTGCGCAGGACTGCGAGCAGCTGCTGCGGCAGGGCGTGGCCCGCCCGGTGGAGGAGCTGGCCGGGGCGTGCGCCGCGCTTCAGGGGGCCGGGCGCGAGAGCGAGGCGCGGGCCCTGCTGACCGCGTTCGTCCGCTGCCGTACCCCCGAGGACGCGGCCCGCCTCGCCGCCGCCGGCCCCGCCACGCTCACGCCCGCCCTGCTCGCCGCCGCCCGCGCCGTTTCGGTGACCCGTGAGCGGGATCTGCGGCACGCGCTGCGGGTCGCGGGGCGCGTCTGAAGTCCGGAACGGCAGGACTCGAAGCTGCCGCTGCGGCAGCTTCCACGGTGCTGACCAGGGCCGGAATGCCGCCTACCAGCGCGCGGCGATGGAGACGTACGCAGACGCCCGGCTGAGCTGAACCCGTCCGTCCGCGCTGCGGGGCGCCCCCCCCCGCCCGCCCGCCGGGTGCCCGCACCCCCGGGGCGGGCGGCATCAAGTGAGATCCAACAACATAAAAAAAAAGACCCACAAACATAAATCAATTTAGAGAG
>NZ_JBSGBF010000198.1:0-3303 GCF_053601115.1 Streptomyces sp. NPDC004788 | reverse complement strand
CGCCGATGCTCCGCATGGACTCCCTCCTCCGCCTTGCGATGCACGGCACCAGACGCCGCTCCCTGATCCGGCCTGATCGACAAGACACCCCCTAGCGGACGGTCCTCGGCAGGTAGTACGGGCGGTTGTGCGCGGCCACCGGCGGCGACTGGTACGTCCAGGCGCCGGCGGCCGGCACGCCCTCGCCGAGCAGCGCGCGGACGTCGCGGCCGAGGTCTTTGTCCGGGGCGTGCACCGAGAGGCGGGTGCGCCCGGAGTGCTCGGGCGCGGACAGGTCGTACCAGTGGTAGGGCTGGTAGACGTTCATGGGTCCGGCGAGCAGGCGGCCCTCGCGGTCGGTTCCGTAGCCGGTGACCGGCGCGGAGTTGGCCGCCACGGCGGCGAGGCCGTCGAGCTTCGCGGTGAGGTCGAGCAGCGGGGTGTCGCCCTGCTCAAGGGTGTCGTCCGGGCCGATCGCCGCGGCCCTGCACCGCACGGTCCAGGTGTCGCCCGCCGGTCCGTTGAGGGACGGCAGGCCGACCTCGAACCAGCCCGGGTACTTCGGTTCCGCGTACAGCTCGCGCCCGGCCAGGATCGCGAACGGGTTGTCGCACACGACATGGACCCGGGCGATGCCGAGCAGCTTCGTCTGGTCCCAGCCCTGCGCGTACTGGGCGTAGGTCAGGCGTGGCAGCCGCTCCCCCTCCGCGGTCGGGAAGGCGACGACGTTGAACTCGATCTCCTGCGTGATGCCGCCGCCGAACGCGTACTGCGCGAAGTACAGCTGGTAGTTGAGCGAGACCAGCGCCCGCCCGTCGTCGAACACGGCCGCCGTCAGATCCGGGTGGTGCTTGGCGAGCAGCTCGCGGACCGGGTCCGGGGCGACGAGCCAGTCGATGCCGATCTGATGCAACGCCCCGTAATGGAAGGGGAGTCGGAAAGGCTCGGCTACGGGCGGCAGGGGCAGTGGGGTCATGCGGAGGCTCCCGGGTCGGACGGTGTGGGCGAGTCGACGGAGGCGGGGCGGTCGCGGGCCGCGAGGTCGGCCTCGACGCGTTCGGCACTGCGCAGGGCGAGCGCGGCCATGGTCAGGGTCGGATTGGCGGTGGCGACCGAGGGCATGCTGCCGCAGCCGACCGCGTACAGACCGGGGTGGTCCCAGCACCTCTGCCAGGCGTCCACCACCGACGTGGCGGGGGAGTCGCCCATGAGGTGGGTGCCGGCGGCGTGGCCCGCCCCGCGGTAGCCGTACGTACGACCACGGTGCTCGAAGCGGCCCGGCCAGGCCGCCACCGGTGCGTAGTCCGTGTGGTCCTCGGCGCCGAGCAGGGCGAAGATCTGCTCCGAGACCGCCGAGGCCGCCGCCATGCCCTCCTTCACGTGCTCGTCCAGGTCGTACGTGACGAGCGGGCGCGGCAGGCCGAGGGCGTCGCGCTCGGTCGGGTGGAGGGTGACCCGGTTCGCGGGGTCGGCGCCCTGCTCCATCTCGAACTGCAAGGCGAACTGGCGGCGGATCCGGTCCCCGACCGCGTGCCGCAACTCCCTTCCGAACAGGCCGCGTTCGGTGAGGAAGTGATCCACGTCCGTGTCGACGGGCCCCTTCGCCCAGATCCAGCCCCACGTCCCGAACTCGATCCGGAACGGCGCCCGCAGCCGCCGCCCCGCCCCGGCCCGGAAGCCCTCGAAGCCGGAGACGGAGCCGGGGCCCCGGTAGGGCCCGGTGTCCTCCGGCAGCAGCCCCCAGGTCAGCAGGACCGGATGGTCCATCAGATTGCGGCCCACCTGGCCGCTGCGGCCGGCCAGCCCGGAGAGCAGCAGCAGCCGGGCGTTCTCGACGGCATGCGCGGCGAGTACCACGACATCGGCGCGTGCGACGGACACCTCCCCGTCGTACGAGCGGTACTCCACGCCCGTCGCCCGGCCGCGCCCGTCGACGAGGACCCGGCTCACCACGGACCGGTCCCGGAGCGTGACCGAGGTGCTCCACCGCCCCTGGGTCTTGAGCGGGGTGTACTTCGCGTACGAGGGGCAGTGCGGGATGCAGGTCGCGCTGCCCACACACCGGCTGTCCGGGTCCGGCCGCCCGTCCCGCCCGCGCGGAACGTAGCCGCGGCCGCCGTCGTAGCGCGGATCCGGAACGCCGTTGCGCGCGTGCGGAGTGCCGACCACCCGCAGCTCGACCTCGCCCGGGGCGACGGGATCCTTGACGCGCCGCCCGTCGAGCCGGGCCGCGAGGAGGCGGTCCAGACGGGCGGCCGGCAGCGGCCGCATGGGGAAGACGTAGTCGTCGGGGAAGGGCAGGCCGACGTGCTCGCGCTGCTCGTCGGCGTCGGCGGCCACTCCCAACTCCCGCTCCGCGGCGCGGTAGTGGGGCTCCAGTTCGTCATAGGTGAGCGGCCACCGCCGCCCGTACCCGAAGGACTCGGTGTCGAAGTCCTCCGGCAGCATGCGCGGCGCGAGACCGGTCCAGACGTTGCCGGTGCCGCCGTTCACGCGGACGTAGCCGCTCGCGTACGGCAGCGGGCCGTCCTGGAGGAGATGGCCGCCCGCCAGGAAGCCGGGGGTCCCGTCGGTGCCGACGAGGTCCGTGACCTCCGGCCAGGGGGCCGCCGGATGGGCCCGGTACGGGAGACGGGGCGTCGGTGCGCCCTCCGCGGCGCCCGCCTCCAGGACCAGGACCCGCCGCCCGCGACCGCCGAGGTGGTGCGCCACGAGCGAGCCCGCGACACCGGCGCCGACGACGATCACGTCGTACCGCGTCACCGACCGCTCCCGCCGTCCGGGTCCGCCGGTCCGCCGGCCCGCGCCCAACTCCCGTACCCCTCCGGCTCGGTGGCGGGAGCCTTCAGGCCGGCCGCCTTCCACACCAGAGCCTCGGCCCGGGCGCGCGGGGACACCAGGACGGGCGGCGGGCCCGGCCAGCTGCCCGTGTACCAGAGGTACGTCACGGCTCGGGCCGCCGCCCGCAGCTCGCCGTCGACGCGGTCGTCCAGGACCTCGTACGGTTCCCGCAGCTCGCCGAGGAGTCGCGCGTACCGCTCCGCGCCGAGGCGCTGCTCGGTGAACGCCCGGTAGACCTCGGTCAGCCCGGTGGCCTCCAGGTCCGCGTCGTCGAAACCGGTCAGCCGCGCCGACACGGCGCTGAAGCGGTGTGTCTCGTCTGTGATGGGCACGCGGGCATCGGTGCCCCGCCTCCTCCGGCCCCATGCGACGCACCCACGGAACGGCTTGATCACGACACCGGTCGGGCACGGTCACAACGAGGGCTTCGCGCTCGCCGGCGCCGGCGAGCGCGTCGGCGGCAGCCAGCGCTCCACCACCGTC
>NZ_JBSGBF010000197.1:0-3384 GCF_053601115.1 Streptomyces sp. NPDC004788 | reverse complement strand
AGTTCATGTCGACGCACCACGAACGGAGTAACGAGCGATCGACTTTACGGACACGGCCTAGGACCCAGGCCGGGCCCGGGCGCACCCGGGCCCGGCCGGGCCCACCGGGATCAACCCTCAGAACGCGAAGACCGTCCCCTCGCCCGTCGCCGCCCGCAGCTCGCACGAGTTGCCGTACCGGGCCGACCAGCGCACCCGCTTGCCCTCCCAGACGCCGTCGCCCGTCACCGTGACCGGGTCCCACTCGCGGGTGCACGGGAGGTGCCGCGACGTGACCGTCACGCCGCCGAGGCGGGCGAAGTCGCCCTCGGCCTGGTTGAGTTCGCGGCACGCCTCGACCGGTGCGGGATGCGTCCCGGACGGGGTCGGGGAACAGCTCAGGGTGACCGCGCGGACCACCGTGGCGGTGGCCGGGCGTTCGCCCTTGCCGAGCGTGAGCACGAGCGCCGTCGGCGCGTAGAGGCCCGGGGTCGAGGCGGGGGCGGCCTCGGCGGTGCTGGTGCCGGCGATGGCGGTGCCGATCAGGGCGAGACCGCTCGCGGTGGCGAGTGCGGTGGCGCCGAGCGTACGGAAGGAGCGCACGGGGGTGTCCCTTTCCTGTGGGTCCGAAGACACGGGAGTGACGGGGGATGCGAGCCGATCCGGCTGCGCACCGGAGTCTTGTCGACGCGCAGCGTGATCGCACATCCGTCCGCTGCTTTCCGGCCGCACCCCCGTACGACCCCCCGCCCGACTGGTCGTTCGGCCCTCGGACGGCCGTCGCGGCCCGAGCCGTTCAAATCCGTACGGTCCGCCTACCTGCGGCGATAAAAGAAATGTTCGAGCTTGGACCAGTTGTGAACGTTCTTGATCGTCCGGAACAGAGCGGCATCGTCCGGAACCGGCGCGGCCGGCGACGCATCCGCCGCCGGCCGCGCCGTCCCGTCCGGTTCCTAGCCCTTGCTCACCGCGGCCAGGATCTCCGGCAGCCGCTTCGCCACCCGCGGCGCCGCCACCTTCAGACCGCCCCAGACGAGCAGCGCGCCGTAGACGGCGCCGCCCGGCAGCAGCAGCCACAGGGCCGACTCGGTGTCCGTGAGGTGCAGGACGACGATCGTGGCGATCACCGGGGAGCAGAGCACCGCGGCGGAGAACATGCCGCCGAAGACGGAGATCAGCGACAGACCGGCCTGGCCCGGCGCCACGTTCTTGTACCCGCTGCCCTGCGGGATCGAGTACGGGAACCAGGCCGAGGTCACCGCGCCGATGCCGACCATCGCGCCGAGCACCGCGAGCGCCATGCCGAGGGCTTGCGGGAAGCCGCCCCACGCGCCGATGACGCCGGCCGTCGCCGTCATCACGAGGAGCATGTACGGCACGGTGATGGACAGCATCGTCAGGGCCCGCGCCCGCAGTTCGGCGTAGGCGTCGGCCGGCGTCGAGATGGTCTGCGCCACCATCCAGAAGGCGGACGTGTCCTGGCCGAACTGGTTGAACATCTGCAGGCCCAGCATGCCCGAGGCGAAACACGCGAAGTAGAGCGATCCGGTGCCCTGCAGGGCGTTGAACAGCGGGATGATCGCGCCGATGGCGAGAGAGGTCACCCAGCCGGCCTTCGTCTTCGGGTCGCGCCAGATGTAGCGCAGGCCGCGCTCCATCACCGTGCCCGTGCGTCCGCCCGGAAGCAGCCGGCCGAGCCGGCCCGACGACGCCGACTTGTCCTTGGCGCCCGCGCCGTCCGAGGCGCCGATCGTCGAGCCGTCCGGCGCGGTCATCAGCTTCACCAGGCTGCGCTGCCACCACACCAGCAGGCCGGCCACGCCGGCCGCGGCGAGCAGCAGCTTCGCGGCGGCGATCGCGTAGTCGCCCTCACCCGCCGCGCCGATCGCGGAGACCGCGGACGCCGGCGGCAGCCAGCCCACGACCTGGGCGACCGGTTCGAGCGCCGAGAGCCCGCCGGCCCGGCTGAGCCGCTGCGCGCCGAAGTTGACCAGCTGCATGCCGACCGCGATCACGAGGCCGGAGAGGACGGCCAGGTCACGGCCCTTGCGCGAGGTCAGGAGCCGTACGTTCGCGGCGGCCACCGCACGCGAGAGCGCCACGCAGCCGACGACCTCCAGCGGCACGGCGAGCACGGCGACGAACGTGCCCGCGGCGCCGTGCGCGACCGCCAGGGCCGCGCCGACCGCCAGGACCACGGTGAGGCCCGGACCGATGCCGACGAGGGAGGCCACGAGCAGCGCCCGGACCAGCGGCCGCGGCCGCAGCGGCAGCATCACGAGACGCGACGGGTCGAGGGTCTCGTCGCCGCTCGGCAGGAACAGCGGCATGACCGTCCAGGACAGCGCGAGCACGCCCGTGATCAGCACCGAGACCGTGGTCGCGGCCGCGTGCCCGCGCAGCGCGAGGAAGGCGGAGGTCATGGCGGCGGCGAGGAGCGCGGCGAAGACGATCGATGAGACATAGGCGGCGGTCCGCCCGCCCGACTGCCGCAGGCCGTTCTTCAGGAGCGACAGCTTGAGCCGTACGAAGACCGAGGTCAGCGAGGGGACCGCGGCGGGAGCGGTGGTCATCGGGCCGAACCGCCCAGCCAGTCGAGCGACTGCCCGGCGTCCCGCCCGTTCGCGCCGACCAGCTCCAGGAACGCGGCCTGCAGCGACGGCGCCGTGCCCCGGACCTGCGCCAGCGGGCCCTGCGCGCGGATCTGCCCGGCGGCCATCACGGCGACCCAGTCGCACAGCGACTCCACCAGCTCCATGACGTGGCTGGAGAAGACGACGGTGGCGCCGGAGGAGGTGTAGCGCTCCAGGACGCCGCGGATGGTCTGCGCGGAGACCGGGTCGACGCCCTCGAACGGCTCGTCCAGGAAGAGGACTTCCGGGTTGTGCAACAGGGCCGCCGCCAGGCCGATCTTCTTCCGCATGCCGGTCGAGTAGTCGACGACCAGCTTGTGCTGCGAGCCCGCGAGGTCGAGCACGTCAAGCAGCTGCGTGGCGCGCTTGTCGACCTCGGCGCCCGGCAGTCCGCGCAGCCGGCCGCTGTAGGCGAGGAGCTCGCGGCCCGAGAGGCGCTCGAAGAGCCGCAGCCCCTCCGGCAGGATGCCGATCCGCGCCTTGACCTGGGCGACGGACTCGGGATCGGCCCACACGTCGTGGCCGCCGATCCGGATGCGCCCGGCGTCCGGCCGCAGCAGGCCGGTGATCATGGAGAGCGTGGTGGTCTTGCCGGCGCCGTTGGGCCCGACGAGGCCGATGAACTTGCCCGCGGGAAGCACGAGATCGATCCCGTTCACCGCGATCTGCTGGCCGAAGCGCTTCCACAGCCCCTCGACATGAACGGCGGGCGCCGCACCCACACCGCGGGGGGCCCCCCCCCCCGCAAGCCCCCCCCCCCCCCCCCCCCCCC
>NZ_JBSGBF010000196.1:0-3571 GCF_053601115.1 Streptomyces sp. NPDC004788 | reverse complement strand
CGCGGCCGGCGGGCCCCCGGGGGGCGGCCGGGGCGGGGCCCCCCGGCCCCCCCCACCGCTCCGCCCGTGGGCCTCCAGGGCCTGTCCGACCCTGATCCGCCGGACACTCCTCAGTGGCCGCGCGCGATCCACTCGTCCAGGTGGGGCGCCTCGGCGCCGATCGTCGTCGGGTCGCCGTGCCCCGTACGCACCACCGTCGCCGCCGGCAGGCTCAGCAGCCGGTCCCGGATGGAGTCGACGATCGTCGGGAAGTGGGAGAACGACCGGCCGGTCGCGCCGGGCCCCCCGGCGAACAGCGTGTCCCCGGAGAAGACCGTGCCAAGGCCCGGCGCGTACAGGCAGACCGCTCCCGGTGCGTGTCCCGGTGTGTGCAGCACGGTGAGCTCGGTGCCCGCCACCGACAGCACCTGGCCCTCGGCCAGTTCGCCGTCCGGCGACCGCTCGGGGTGGGTCCGCTTCCACAGCGGCAGGTCGTCCGCGTGGAGCAGGATCGGCGCGCCGGTCCGGTCGGCGAGTTCGGGGGCGGCGTCGATGTGGTCGTTGTGCGCGTGGGTGCAGACGATCGCGCGCAGGGTGCGTCCGCCGAGGGCCCGGACGATCGCCTCGGCGTCGTGCGCCGCGTCGATGACGATCGCCTCGGTGTCGTCGCCCACGATCCACACGTTGTTGTCGACGTCCCAGATGCCGCCGTCCAGCGCGAACGTCCCCGAGGTCACGAGGCGTTCGACACGGGCCGCCATCAGAAGACCACCACCGAACGCAGCACGTCGCCGTGGTGCATCCGCTCGAAGGCCTTCTCGACCTCGTCCAGCGCGATGGTCTCCGTGACGAAGGCGTCCAGGTCGAGGCGGCCCTGGAGATGGAGGTCGACGAGCATCGGGAAGTCGCGGGACGGCAGACAGTCGCCGTACCAGGAGGACTTCAGCGCGCCGCCGCGGCCGAAGACGTCGATCAGCGGCAGCTCCAGCTTCATCTCCGGTGTGGGCACACCGACCAGGACGACCGTGCCGGCGAGGTCGCGGGCGTAGAACGCCTGCTCGTACGTCTCCGGGCGGCCCACGGCCTCGATGACGACGTCGGCGCCGAAGCCGCCGGTCAGCTCGCGGATCGCCTCGACCGCGTCGGCGGTACGGGAGTTGACGGTGTGGGTGGCGCCCAGTCGGCCGGCGGTCGCCAGCTTGCGGTCGTCGATGTCGACCGCGATGACCTTCGCGGCACCCGCCAGCCTCGCCCCGGCGACCGCCGCGGCCCCCACACCACCGCAGCCGATGACGGCGACCGAGTCGCCGCGCCCGACGTTCCCGGTGTTGATCGCGGCGCCGATGCCGGCCATCACCCCGCACCCGAGCAGGCCCACGGCGGCGGCCGACGCTGCCCGGTCGACCTTCGTGCACTGCCCGGCCGCCACCAGCGTCTTCTCCGCGAACGCGCCGATGCCCAGCGCCGGGGACAGCTCCTGCCCGGTCGAGGCCAGGGTCATCTTCTGCTTGGCGTTGTGGGTGTCGAAGCAGTACCAGGGCCGTCCCCGCAGACAGGCGCGACACTGACCGCACACCGCCCGCCAGTTGAGGATGACGAAGTCGCCGGGCGCGACATCGGTGACACCCTCCCCCACCGACTCCACGACGCCCGCGGCCTCGTGCCCCAGCAGGAAGGGGAAGTCGTCGTTGATGCCGCCCTCGCGATAGTGCAGGTCGGTGTGGCAGACCCCGCATGCTTCGATCTTCACCAGCGCCTCGCCCGGACCGGGATCCGGCACGATGATCGTCTCCAGGCTGACGGGGGCGCCCTTGCCCCGCGCGACGACAGCACGGACCTGGTGCGTCATGACCACTCCTCGGCTGGTACGAGAGCTGAGCAGACGTTGCTCATTACGACACGCATCTCACGTGCCGCAACAAAGCATCCTGGAGCGCCAACGGGAGGTCAAGGAGTCGACACACACCGCACCGCAGCCGGAGAAGCGGCAGGGGTGGTTGTCGCGACCCGCGTGCCGTGGTCACGGCGTACCGGGCGCGTCAGGGGTTACCGTCGGCTCCATGGAGCGAATCCGAGCGGTCCTGGTCGACATCGACGGCGTCCTCACCGTCTCCTGGAAGGCCCTGCCGGGAGCGGTCTTGGCCATGGAGCGGCTACGCGGAGCGGGGCTCCGCATCGCGCTGGTCACCAACAACACGTCCCGCACCCGGGCCGCCATCGCCTCGCGTCTGGCCGGCCTCGGCTTCCCCGTCGACGCCGGAGACATCCTGACCGCCCCGGCGGCCACGGCGGCGTATCTGCGCGAGCACTTCCCCGGCGCACGCTGCCTCCTGCTCAACAGCGGAGACGTACGGGACGATCTGGAGGGGATCACGCTCGTCGAGGAGGGCGACACCGACGTCGTCGTGCTCGGGGGCGCGGGGCCCGAGTTCGGCTACGAGGCCCTCAACCGGATCTTCCGGCAACTGCAGGGCGGGGCCCGGCTGGTGTCGATGCACCGCAATCTGTACTGGCGCACCGAGGGCGGCCTCGACCTGGACACCGGGGCCTTCCTCGAAGTGCTGGAGAAGGCCGCCCGCACCGAGGCGGAGGTGACGGGCAAGCCGGCCCCCGCGTTCTTCGAAAGCGCCCTCGCCCACCTCGGCGTCGACGCGTCGGAGGCACTGATGGTCGGCGACGACATCGAGTCCGACGTGCTAGCGGCCCAACGGTCGGGCATCACCGGCGTCCTGGTGAAGACGGGCAAGTACCTGCCCGAGACGCACCGTGCCGCCTCCGGGACGCCCGATCACGTCCTCGACTCCTTCGCCGGCCTTCCGGCCCTGCTCGGCGCCGGGGACGACGGAACACCTCGGGACTGACAGGTCCCGGCAGACGAGGGCGAGGACCTCAAGAAGATCTCCGCCCGCGGCCGCGGGCCCGCCGTACGAGCACACCGACTGCGGCGCCGACGAGGGCGAATCCGGCCAGACCGGCCACGGACCACCCGACCGTACGGTCTCCCCGGTCGCCCGCCGGGCGCGCGGAGGGAGAGGACGGCTCGGGCGCCGACGCGGACGGGACCGGAGCGGCGGCCGTCGTGGGGACCGGAGCGGACGTGATGGGAGTCGTGCGGGGACCGGGCGGTGACGGGTCGACCACGGGGACCGAGATCTTCCCTTCCCCATGGCCGAGGGAGGGGAAGCCCACGTCGACGGTGACCTTCCACGTGCCGGGGGTGAGGACCTCGGCGGTGCTCCATCCCGTACGGGTACCGGGGTCGCGGACCAGCGGCCACGGGCCCAGGGAACGAGATCCGTCGGGGCTGGACGCGTTCACCGTGGCGGCGACGGTCTCGTCGACGGCGTCCCCGTCGTCCTCCCAGGTGATCTCGGTCGTGACGTGACCGTCTCGCTGGCCGGTCACCACCACCTTGACGGTGTCGCCGTGGGCCTGGGCAGTGGTCGGCAGGGCCAGGACCTGGGCGAAGAGCATGAGCAGGAGGCCGAGGCCCGTGCCGGCGCGGAGGGCGCGGTGTGTACACATCGTTGCGGTGCTCCTGTACGTGGGTGCGGTGCGGTGGCGCCGGTGGACGGCCGCGGTGGCCGTCCAC
>NZ_JBSGBF010000195.1:0-3857 GCF_053601115.1 Streptomyces sp. NPDC004788 | reverse complement strand
AGACCAGAAGCGGGCAAACAACAAACGAATCTTCAGCTGAGCGGACTCCTACGCGGGGTTCTCGTACGCACCCACGCGGGGCCCTTCACCGTGCACCCGGTCAGCCTCCGTACGTCGCCTGCACGTCACCGAGCACCGCCGCGAAGTCCGCCGCGAGCCGCTCGGCCTGCGCGGGCAGCAGGGTCGCCGTCGTGATCCGTACGCCGGTGGGCGTGGCGATCCGGAACCGGGCACCGGCCGCCACCCACCAGCCCTGCGTCCGCAGCCCGTTCACCACGGCCGACTCGTCGCGCACCGGCACCCACACGTTGATCCCGCCGCCCGTCGCGCGGATGCCGTACGAGCCGAGCGCGCCGAGCAGCGTCTCGCGCCGCTCCGTGTAGGCGGCCTCGCCGGTCGCCACGAGTCGGGACACCGCCGGATCGGCCAGCAGTCCGACGACCGTCTCCTGAAGGACGTGGCTGACCCAGCCGGAGGTCATCAGCATCCGCCCGTCGTGCCGGGCGATCGTCACCGGATCACCGGCAACCGCGGCCCACCGCAGGTCGACCCCCAGCCGCTTGGACACGGTCCGCACCTGCGCCCAGCGCTCCAGGCCCGCCGCGCCGAGGGTGGGCGCGGGCGGCGCCTCGATCTCCACGGTGTAGTCGTCCTCGACGACCAGGACCTCGGGGAACTCCCGGAGCAGTGCCGCAAGTTCGTCGCGCCGGGCGGACGAGAAGGACGCCCCGGTCGGGTTCTGGGCGCGCGGGGTGCACACCAGGGCCCGTACCCCGGCCTTCAGCGCGGTGCGGAGGGCCTCGGGAGTGATGCCCTCGCGGTCCACGGCGACCGGCACCATGCGCAGACCCAGGGCCGGTACCAGGTCGAGCAGATGATGGAAGCCGGGGTCCTCGACCGCCACGGCGTCGCCGGGCCGCAGCTCGACGGAGAGCAGTCGGGCGATGCAGTCGAGCGACCCGTAGGCGAACGTGAGGCGCTCCGCCGGCACGCCGTCCCGGGCGAACCAGGCCCGCGCCAGCTCCTCCAGCCGACCGAGCCGCGGCGCTGCGCGGTGCGAGCCGAAGGACGGGCGCACCTCGGCCGGAGGGTGCAGCACCGGCAGGAAGGCCGGGTCCGGATGGCCGCCGGCCAGGTCGACCAGGCCCGCCGGCACCCGCGGCGGGCGCCGCGAGGCCACGGCCGGCGCCTGCGCGACCACCGTGCCGCCCCGGCCGCGCGTGACGACGAGGCCGCGCTGTCGCAGCTCCTTGTACGCCGTCGCCACCGTGCCCGGACTCACGCTTAGCTCGTCGGCGAGCCGTCGTACGGGGGGCAGCGCGTCGCCCGGAGCGAGCTCGCCCTCGGCCACCCCGCGCTCGACGGACGCGGCAATCCCCTTGGCCGTCGCCCCTGTGATCGCATATTGTGTTGCCACGTACTGAACTATGTATCAATACAAAACTCGTTGTCAAGGGGGAACCGAGTGAGCCGTCGTACCGCGTGGCACCGCACCGCTCTCGACCGCATACCCGGAGGCCGTGACGGCCGCCGGATGCTCGTCGTCAGCATCATCGACAAGACCGGCACCGGCCTCTGGGCCGGCTGCACCGCGCTCTACTTCACCTACGTGTCCGGGCTCGGCCTCGGCCAGGTCGGCCTCCTCATGACCGTCGCCGGCGGCGTCGGCGTCGCCGGCGCACCGCTCGCCGGCCGGCTCGCCGACCGCTTCCCCCTCGTCCGGGTCATCGCCGCCGCCCAACTCATGCGCGGCGCCGCCCTCCTCGCCCTCCTCACCACGGACAACTTCCTCCTCCTCACCCTCTACTCCGCCCTCGGCGCCCTGCCCGACCGCGCCGGCAGCGTCCTCATCAAGCTCTACGCCGCCCGGCTCGCCGGCCCGGACCGCGTCCGCTACCAGGCCATCCAGCGCACCACCGTCAACATCGGCTGGTCCCTCGGCGGCCTCGGCGCCGCCGCCGCGCTCGCCACCGGCAGCACCCGCGCCTACGGACTGCTCCTCGTCGGCAACGTCGTCACCTACCTCGTCATCGCCGCCCTCACCGTGCGCTGCGCCGAACCCCCGGCCCCCGCCCGGGTCGTCGCCACCGCGACCGACGGCCGCACCAAGGCCGCCCGACGTGCCAACCCCTGGCGCGACCGCACCTTCCTGGCCTACACCGCCACCGACGCCGCCCTCTTCCTCGACGACACGATCCTCCAGGTCGCCGTCCCGCTCTGGATCGTCCACGCCACCACCGCCCCCGTCGGCCTCGCTCCGCTGCTCCTGGTCCTCAACACCGTCCTCGTCGTCCTCCTCCAGGTGCCGCTCGCCCGCTTCGGCGCCACCACCCGCGCCGCCCGGCGCCTGATCGTCCCGCTCGTCGGCCTCTGGATCGTCGGCACCCTCGCCCTCGCCGCCTCCGCGGCCGGCGGCCGCGCCCTCGCCATCACCGCCCTCGCCGTCGCCGTCGTCGCCCTGACCTTCGCCGAGATCATCCACGCCACCGCGTCCTGGGAACTCTCCGTCGCCCTCGCCCCCGCCGAGGCCCAGGGCTCCTACCTCGGAGTGCACGGCCTCGCCCAGTCCAGCCAGCGCTTCGCCGGACCCCTCCTCGTCACCGGAGTCATGACCGCCGGCGCCCTCGCCTGGCCCGTCCTCGGCCTCGCCCTCGTCGCCACCGGAGCCGCCCAGCACCGGCTGATCCGCGCCCGCGTCGAACGGGCGGACCCCGCGGCTCCGGCGGACCCCGCCGCCCCGGCCGAACCAGCCGCCTCGGCCGCCCCGACCGAACAGTCGTCACTGTCAGTGCCGACGGTTACGGTGAGTGAGCACTGATCGACCGTGCTCACACCCAGGGGGAGAGATGAACCAGCACCACCGCACACCCGGCGCCTCCGGCCAGGCCCGCACCACCCGCACCACCACCCCGACCGCGCTCCGCCGCGCACTGCGCAGGGAGATCGCCGGCACCGTCGCCCTGATCGCCGACGAGGAGGACTTCACCGCCATGCGGCAGTACGAGACCTTCCCCTTCGATGACCACACCCGCTACCTCGCCCACGTCGACGAACTCCTCAAGACCCTCGCTGCCCAGGTCGGCCACACCACCGTCGCCCTCTTCGACCCCGAGGAATACGCCGACTACTGCGCCGACACCGGCCTCGACCCCGACCACCCCGCCAGCCGCAGCCGCTACACCGCTGAACGCGCCGCCGGCGGCCCCCGCGTCACCTACACCGGGCAGTCCCTCGACGCCCTCGTCCCGCTCCTCGTCGACACCGCCGTCCGCCGCGCCACCTGGGAGTACGCCACCATGCTCCTCACCGACGCCGGCACCTGCGCCGACTGCGGACAGGACATCGGCCGCGCCTCCTTCGACCGCGCCTCCCAGCTCCTGCTGTGCCTCCTCGACGCTGCCGGACCCGGCACCCACCACCTCGTCTGCAGCGTCCCCGCCGAGGGCGACCAGCTCATCGCCCTCCTCCACACCACCCGCGACAGCTCCGACCCCGCCCGCCTCGACACCGCCGAAGGCGCCGAGTTCGTCAGCGTGCTCGCCGCCGGCATCGCCCGCTCCACCCCCGGCGGAGTCGTCCTGCGCACCAGCACCCCCGACGCCCCCGACCGCCTCCACGGCTGGCGCCTCCACCAGGGCCGGCTCGTCCCGCTCACCGAGGCCGAGGTCTTCGACGCCTACTGCACCGACGCCCGCACCGGCGAACCCATCAGCCCCGAACCCGACGTCGACTACCGCGCCGGCTTCCCCCTCACCCCCGACGACCCCGGCAGAAACCGGACTTCGTACTCGCGCTTCATGGCCCCCTTCTCCCATCGTGAGGCGAGCGACCACCCGTTCGAGCGATCACAGGCTTGC
>NZ_JBSGBF010000194.1:0-4050 GCF_053601115.1 Streptomyces sp. NPDC004788 | reverse complement strand
GTCCGGGTACCCGGACCGGGTTTCTGCGTTCAGAAGGTCAAGCGCGACGCTGAGTGGACGCCGGACCGGACTCGTCGTCCTCGTCCTCGTCATCCGTGTTGTAGAGATCCGCGTACTGAGCGTACGGGTCGTCTTCCTCGTCGTCGTCCTCGAACGGCTCGCCATTCGGCGGCTGGCTCGAAGTCGATGCGCCCAGCTCGCTGGCCAGACGCGACAGGTCAGTCCCGCCGCTGCTGTACTTCAGCTGGCGGGCGACCTTGGTCTGCTTGGCCTTTGCCCGGCCGCGCCCCATGGCTCGACCCCCTCGGTGACGGGGCTCGTCGGCCCCAGAGTCTTGACACGCGTTCATGTTTCGGAACGGGCTCTCGACAGAGAGACCGGTCCGTAGGGTTTCAACGGTACCTGTTTCCGCGGGCCTACGGTACGCCGCGCGCATCACATTCCCCGGTACAGAACCGCTGAGGCATCCCTTCCTTGCTGGTCAATCGCGATTTTAACCTCTTCTTGAGGTCCGACCCGCCGATCGGCGTGAGCGAAGTCTCGCGAATCCACCGCAAAGCCTGATCGATCGGCGGGCCGGACCGTCAAGCTCAGGCCCGGCGCGCCTCGGCCATGCGCTGCTCGGCGATCCGGTCGGCCGCCGCGGCCAGCGGGATGCCATCGGACTTCGCACGTGCGAAGATTTCGAGCGTGGTGTCGAAGATCTTCGTGGCCTTGGCCTTGCAGCGGTCGAAGTCGAAGCCGTGCAGCTCGTCGGCCACCTGGATCACGCCACCCGCGTTCACGACGTAGTCGGGGGCGTAGAGGATGCCGCGCGCCTCCAGGTCCTTCTCGACACCGGGGTGCGCGAGCTGGTTGTTGGCCGCGCCGCAGACGATGCGCGCGGTGAGCACCGGCACGGTGTCGTCGTTGAGCGCGCCGCCGAGGGCACAGGGGGCGTAGACGTCCAGGCCCTCGGTGCGGATCAGCGCGTCGGTGTCGGCGACGACGGTGACCTGCGGGAACTTCTCGGTGATCCGGCGCACCGACTCCTCGCGGACGTCCGTGACGACGACCTCGGCCCCGTCGGCGATCAGGTGCTCGACCAGGTAGTGGCCGACCTTGCCGACGCCTGCGACGCCGACCTTGCGGCCGCGCAGCGTCGGGTCGCCCCACACGGTCTGCGCGGAGGCGCGCATGCCCTGGAAGACGCCGAAGGCGGTGAGCACGGAGGAGTCGCCGGCGCCGCCGTTCTCGGGGGAGCGGCCGGTGGTCCACTGGTTGACCCGGTGGACGACGTCCATGTCGGCGACGTAGGTGCCGACGTCGCAGGCCGTGACGTAGCGGCCGCCGAGCGAGGCCACGAAGCGGCCGTAGGCGAGGAGGAGCTCCTCGGTCTTGATCTGCTCCGGGTCGCCGATGATCACGGCCTTGCCGCCGCCGTGGTCGAGCCCGGCCATGGCGTTCTTGTACGACATGCCGCGGGAGAGGTTGAGCGCGTCGGCGATCGCCTCGGCCTCGGTGGCGTACGGGTAGAAGCGGGTGCCGCCGAGGGCCGGGCCCAGGGCGGTGTTGTGGAGGGCGATGACGGCCTTGAGGCCGGTGGCGCGGTCCTGGCACAGCACGACTTGCTCGTGGCCACCCTGTTCCGAGTGGAAGAGGGTGTGCAGTACGTCAGGAACGCCGGTCACATCGGTCACGGTGGTGACTCCCAAATACAAGCGGCGGAAGGTCCCCCCTGTGGGTGGGGGTGGGACCAGGTCGGGACGAGGGTAAGTCCTACCTGGCCGTAGCAGGGACGCAGTGCCGAGGATCACCCTCTCCAGGAGTACCCGTGGAAGGATTTGCGACATGTCGGTCCCCTCGTCGGTGCTCGTGCCCTATGCCTCGTACCTGAGGGTGTACGAGCCCCTGGCCGCCTTTCCCGAGCCGGAGCGGGGTCACTGGGCCCGCTATGCCCGGCGGCCGGACATCCCGGGCGTCCAGGACGAACTGCGGCGCTCGCTCGCCGACTTGGTCCCGGTGCCGCCGGTCCCGGTGCCGGTGCACGAGAGCGGCGACGCGTTCGTGACGACGGTGGACGGGACGGTCCTGGTCTGCCCGTGGCGGACCCGGCTGCGCGGCTGGCTGGCGCTCGGGGAGCTGACGGGCGGGACGCTGCCGGCGCAGGTCCTGGACGCGATGCTGCCCCCGGTCGTACGGGAGCAGTTGGCGGCGGACCACGAGCGCTGGCTGGCCCGGAACCCGGACGCGCGGCCGTGGATCCGCAGCGCGGTGTGGCGGGTGCCGCTGCGCTGGTTCGTGCTGTTCTCGGACGAGGAGCGGGAGTACGTGCCGGGGGAACGCGCGCCGGGGAAGCGCGCGCCGGGGGAGCCGGCTTCGGGCGGGGAGCCCGTACTGCGCTACCGGACGCCGATGGTGCAGGCGCGGCGGCGGCTCGCGCGGGCGCTGAAGGCGCTGCGGGAGGCGATCGACGAGGGTCCGATGACGGAGGGTCTGGTCGAGGTGGGGCGCTGGCTGGAGGAGTTCCATCCGCGGGCGCTCGTGGAGCTGGACTACGGCGGCCTGGTGCACGCGCTGGACGCGGAGGCGCTGGCGGGCGACCGGTCGGCGGCGGACGTGGCGGAGGGGATCGAGGCGCTGCGGGCGGGGGACGGCGAGCGGGCGAGCGAGGCTTATCGGCGTTTCGCCGCCCGCTGGCGGGCGGTCCGCAACCTCCAGTTCGCCAACTGACCATCGACAGGACATGTCCACCTGATGTAGATGATCTTCATCGCTGGACACCTGTTCGGGCCTTTGGTGTGCTCTTGTGGGGACGTTGGGGTGCGCGGGGCAGGACGTAGGTCCCGATCCGGGCCTTTGGCTCAAGCGTGATGGATCGCACTTAACGCACCCTTGCGCCCATCGCCCACCCTCGTGCCAAAATAGGACAAGGAGTCCGGGGAGGGTTCCTTCCGCCCAAGTGAGGGCGGATTGCTCGACATTGCACTCTATGGGGGGTCTGAGGACTCCTGATCGCCACTGTGACTGATCGTCACAGTGGCGTGACTGTCCGTTATGGCATGGTCAGTCGACTTCCGCCGCTGATGAACACCTGCGAGGGCAATTCCATCGGTTTGGCCGACGCGGCTGGACGGATGGTGTAGTTGTAGTGCCGAGGACAAGCCGTTCGTCCTATAACCGACTCGACCCGCTTCTGCCATTTCGGGCATGGCGGGTCAAGGTGCAGAATTTAGAGGAAAGAACCGAGAAGGTTCGGTTCTCCCGAGGAGGCCGCTCATGACCGCTCGCACCCCTGATGCCGAGCCGCTGCTGACCCCTGCCGAGGTTGCCACGATGTTCCGCGTGGACCCGAAGACGGTGACCCGCTGGGCCAAGGCCGGCAAGCTCACGTCCATCCGCACGCTGGGTGGGCACCGCCGGTACCGCGAGGCCGAGGTCCGCGCCCTGCTGGCGGGCATTCCGCAGCAGCGCAGCGAAGCCTGAGGCGCTTGCGACACACGCCACACCCCGTAACACCCCGCAGCACCGGGCACATTCCGGGTCCCCCAACCCGGCAGCCCACCCCATAGCTCTGCCGACAGGTTCCTGCCCCAACAGGCCCCATGTCATCGATCGCGCTGGACTCCGCCGGGTCCAGCGCGATCTTTTTGTGCGCGCGTAGAACGGCCGTGGACAGCCCGCGGGTCACCTGGGGGTCACCCGTGGAGCCGTGCAATTGCACATATTAAATTGGGGTGATGTAGGGAGGGTGTAAGTCCGGCACTTCCTGAAACGGATTCAGTGACTCCCGTCACATCGTCAAAGTCTTGCCCTGCAACAGCCTTCCACTCCCGGCGGGGACGCGGAACACGCCGTTGGTCACCCGTGGGTGGGACCTTGGTCCCTGCGGCGCGAGAAGGCAAGGCGGCACGCAAGAAGGCCCGCACCAAACGGTGCGGGCCTTCTTCACTTGCGATCCTGACGGGACTTGAACCCGCGACCTCCACATGCTGAAACTGACCAGGGACGCGCGGAAGACCAAGGACGGGTCCCGGCCCGCCACCCTGTACATGTCCAACCAGCACGCCC
>NZ_JBSGBF010000193.1:0-4151 GCF_053601115.1 Streptomyces sp. NPDC004788 | reverse complement strand
GAGGCGCCGCCCGGGCCGCCGCGCCGCGCCGCCCTCGCCCGCCTCACCGACGACTGGCTCGCCGGACTCTTCGAGGCCGCCGCGCCCCCGCCCGGCACCGCCCTCGTCGCCGTCGGCGGCTACGGGCGCGCCGAACTCTCCCCGCGCAGCGACCTCGACCTGCTGCTCCTGCACGACGGCAGCGCCGACGCCCGCGCGGTCGCCGCCCTCGCCGACCGCATCTGGTACCCCGTCTGGGACCTCGGCCTCGCCCTCGACCACTCCGTCCGCACCACCACCGAGGCCCGCGGCACCGCCGGCGAGGACCTCAAGGTGCAGCTCGGCCTCCTCGACGCCCGCACCGTCGCCGGCGACACCGCCCTCGCCACCGCCCTGCGCAGCACCGTCCTCGCCGACTGGCGCAACCAGGCCGCCCACCGGCTCCCCGAACTCGCCGAGCTCTGCCGCGACCGCGCCGAACGCTCCGGCGAACTCCAGTACCTCCTCGAACCCGACCTCAAGGAAGCCCGCGGCGGCCTCCGCGACGTCCAGGCCCTGCGCGCCGTCGCCGCCTCCTGGCTCGCCGACGCGCCCCGCGAAGGCCTCGACGAGGCCCGTCGCCGCCTCCTCGACGCCCGCGACGCCCTCCACCTCGCCACCGGCCGCGCCACCGACCGGCTCGCCCTCCAGGACCAGGACGCCGTCGCCGACCGACTCGGCCTGCTCGACGCCGACACCCTGCTGCGCGAGGTGTACGAGGCCGCGCGCACCATCTCGTACGCCTCCGACGTCACCTGGCGCGAGGTCGGCCGCGTCCTCAAGGCGCGCGCCGCCCGCCCGCCCCGGCTGCGCACGCTTCTGGGACGGGGAGGAAAGCCGCCCGTCGAGCGCACCCCGCTCGCCGAAGGCGTCGTCGAGATGGCCGGCGAGGCCGTCCTCGCCCTCACCGCCCGACCCGAACGCGACCCCGTCCTGCCGCTGCGCGCCGCCGCGGCCGCCGCCCAGGCCGGACTCCCGCTCTCCCCGCACGCCGTACGCCGCCTCGCCGCCACCGCGGGTCCGCTGCCCGTGCCCTGGCCCGCCGAGGCCCGCGAGGACCTCGTCACCCTCCTGGGCGCCGGCGAGTCCACCGTCCCCGTCTGGGAGGCGCTGGAGGCCGAAGGGATCATCAGCCGCCTGCTGCCCGACTGGGAACGCGTCCGCTGCCGCCCCCAGCGCAACCCCGTCCACACCTGGACCGTCGACCGGCACCTCGTCGAGACCGCCGTCCGCGCCGCCTCCCTCACCCGCCGCGTCCACCGCCCCGACCTCCTCCTCGTCGCCGCCCTCCTCCACGACATCGGCAAGGGCTGGCCCGGCGACCACTCCGTCGCCGGCGAGACCATCACCCGCGACCTCGCCACCCGCATCGGCTTCGACCGCGCCGACGTCGCCGTCCTCGCCACCGTCGTCCGCCACCACCTGCTCCTCGTCGAGACCGCCACCCGCCGCGACCTCGACGACCCCGCCACCGTCCAGACCGTCGCCGCCGCCGTCGGCACCCAGAACGCCCTGGAGCTCCTGCACGCCCTCACCGAGGCCGACGCCCTCGCCACCGGGCCCGCCGCCTGGTCCACCTGGCGCGCCTCCCTCGTCGCCGACCTCGTCAAACGCGTCTCCGGCGTGCTCGCGGGGGAGGAGCCGCCCGACCCCGAGGCCGCCGCGCCCAGCGCCGAACAGGAACGGCTCGCCATCGAGGCGCTGCGGACCGGGGAACCCGTCCTGGCCCTGCACGCCCACGAGCCGGCGGCGCAGGCCGAGGAGCCCGAGCCCGTCGGCGTCGAACTCCTCGTCGCCCTCCCCGAACGCCCCGGCGTGCTCCCCGCCGTCGCCGGCGTCCTCGCCCTGCACCGGCTCACCGTCCGCGCCGCCGACCTGCGCGCCGTCTCCCTGCCCCATGAACTCGGCGACGGGCCGGTGCTCGTCCTGGACTGGCGGGTCGCCGCCGAGTACGGCTCGCTCCCCGAGGCCCACCGGCTGCGCGCCGACCTCGTCCGCGCCCTCGACGGCTCCCTCGACGTCCCCGCCCGCCTCGCCGAACGCGACGCCGCCTATCCGCGCCGCCGCGGCGTCGCCGCCCCGCCGCCCCGCGTCACCGTCGCCGCCGCCGAATCCCGCCTCGCCACCGTCCTGGAGGTCCGCGCCCAGGACGCCCCCGGCCTGCTGCACCGCATCGGCCGCGCGCTGGAGGGCGCCGAGGTCAGGGTGCGCAGCGCCCACGTCTCCACGCTGGGCGCGAACGCCGTCGACACGCTGTACGTGACGCGGCCGGACGGCTCGCTGCTCGGATCGGAGGAGGCGGCGGGGCTG
Source organism: Streptomyces sp. NPDC004788 (assembly GCF_053601115.1). Taxonomy (NCBI): domain Bacteria; kingdom Bacillati; phylum Actinomycetota; class Actinomycetes; order Kitasatosporales; family Streptomycetaceae; genus Streptomyces; species Streptomyces sp. NPDC004788. Next base: position 1,823 of record NZ_JBSGBF010000193.1, on the reverse strand, counting down.
GCGAAGACGCTGGAGGAGGCGCTGCGGTGACCGGGCGCCCACCCGGTCCCGTACGAGCCGGATACCCTTGGGTGACTGCCCACCCCGACCCGAGGAATCGCGACCACCGTGTTCGATACGCTTTCCGACCGCCTCAGCGCGACTTTCAAGTCCCTCCGGGGTAAAGGTCGCCTCTCCGAGCAGGACATCGATACCGCGGCTCGGGAAATCCGTATCGCCCTCCTTGAGGCCGACGTCGCCCTGCCGGTCGTCCGCGCGTTCATCAAGAACGTCAAGGAGCGGGCCCTCGGCGCCGAGGTCTCCAAGGCGCTGAACCCCTCGCAGCAGGTCATCAAGATCGTCAACGACGAGCTGGTGAGCATCCTGGGCGGCGAGACCCGCCGCCTGCGGTTCGCCAAGACCGCGCCGACCGTGATCATGCTCGCCGGTCTCCAGGGTGCCGGTAAGACCACCCTCGCCGGAAAGCTCGGCGTCTGGCTCAAGGCCCAGGGCCACACCCCGCTGCTCGTCGCCTGTGACCTCCAGCGCCCCAACGCCGTCACCCAGCTCTCGGTCGTCGCCGACCGCGCCGGCGTCGGCTTCTACGGGCCGCAGCCGGGCAACGGCGTCGGCGACCCGGTCCAGGTCGCCAAGGACTCGATCGAGTACGCGCGCACCAAGCTCTTCGACGTCGTCATCGTCGACACCGCCGGCCGCCTCGGCATCGACCAGGAGCTGATGCAGCAGGCCGCGGACATCCGCGACGCCGTCAGCCCCGACGAGGTCCTCTTCGTCGTCGACGCCATGATCGGTCAGGACGCGGTCAACACCGCCGAGGCCTTCCGCGACGGCGTCGGCTTCGACGGCGTCGTCCTCTCCAAGCTCGACGGCGACGCCCGCGGTGGTGCCGCGCTCTCCATCGCGCACGTCACCGGCAAGCAGATCATGTTCGCCTCCAACGGCGAGAAGCTGGACGACTTCGACGCGTTCCACCCGGACCGCATGGCGTCCCGCATCCTCGGCATGGGCGACATCCTGTCCCTCATCGAGAAGGCCGAGCAGACCTTCAGCCAGGAGGAGGCCGCCAAGGTCGCCTCCAAGCTGGCCTCCAAGAAGGGCCAGGACTTCACCCTCGACGACTTCCTGGCCCAGATGGAGCAGGTCCGTCGGATGGGCTCCATCTCCAAGCTCCTCGGCATGCTGCCCGGCATGGCGCAGATGAAGGAGCAGATCAACAACATCGACGAGCGCGAGGTCGACCGCGTCGGCGCCATCATCAAGTCGATGACCCCGGCCGAGCGCCAGGACCCGACGATCATCAACGGCTCGCGCCGCGCCCGTATCGCCAAGGGTTCCGGTGTCGAGGTCAGCGCCGTCAAGGGCCTGGTCGAGCGGTTCTTCGAGGCGCGCAAGATGATGTCGCGCATGGCGCAGGGCGGCGGCATGCCGGGCATGCCGGGGATCCCGGGCATGGGCGGCGGCCCCGGCCGGCAGAAGAAGCAGGTCAAGCAGGCCAAGGGCAAGCGCAAGAGCGGCAACCCGATGAAGCGGAAGGCCGAGGAGCAGGCCGCGGCCGAGCGCCGCGAGCAGGCGCAGGCCGGCGGCGCGTTCGGACTGCCGGCGGCGGGCCAGGGCCCGGGCGAGTTCGAGCTCCCGGACGAGTTCAAGAAGTTCATGGGCTGAGTCCCGGGAGTTCCCGGAGTCCCGGGAGTTCCCGGAGTCCCGGGAGTTCCCGGAGTCCCGGGAGCTCCCGGAGCCCGGAGTTCCCGGAGCCCGGCGTTCTCGGAGTCCCTGGAGTCTCCGGAGTCTCCGGAGACCGGGAGTCCCCGGAGTTCCTCAGGGGC
>NZ_JBSGBF010000192.1:0-4397 GCF_053601115.1 Streptomyces sp. NPDC004788 | reverse complement strand
GGCGCCGGGGGCTTGGCGGCCCCGAGCCCCCGCGCCCCGGCGCGTGAGGGCCGCGCCGCCGTCCGCCGCGCAGGCCGCACCTGCCGCACCCGCCCCTCGAACCGTCAGAAGCCGCTGCGCGCTCCGCCGTCCACCGGCAGCATCACTCCCGTGAGGTACGACGCGGCGGGGGAGAGCAGGAACGCGGCCGTGCGGCCGAACTCCTCCGGCGTGCCGTAGCGGCGCAGGGGGATCGTCGCCTCGCTCGCCGCGCGGGCCGCGTCCGCGTCTCCGGACATCGCGTCGAGCGAGCGGACCCGGTCGGTGTCGATGCGGCTGGGCAGCAGGCCGACCACGCGGATGCCGCGCGGCCCCAGGTCGTTGGCGAGGGATTTCGCGAAGCCCGCCAGGCCCGGGCGCAGGCCGTTGGAGATGGCGAGGCCCGCGATGGGCTCGTGCACCGAGGCGGACAGGACGAAGCCGATGACGCCGCCCTCGGGCAGCGTCTCCGCCGCCGCGCGGGCGAGCCGCACCGCACCCAGGAAGACGGTGTCGAACGCGGCCGACCACTGCTCGTCGGTGTTGTCGGCGGCGAAGCCCGGCGCCGGGCCGCCCACGCTGATGAGGACGCCGTCGAACCGGCCGAACCGGGCCCGCGCCTCCGCGATCAGCCGGGCCGGGGTCTCCGGGTCGGCGTTGTCCGCGGCGACGCCCGCCGCGTCCGGGCCGAGCGCGGCGGCCGCCTCGGCCACCGTCTTCTCCTCGCGCCCGGTGATCAGCACCTTCGCGCCCTCCGCGAGCAGCGCCTCCGCCGAGGCCCGGCCGAGCCCTCGGGTCGCGCCGGTCACCACGTACACACGGTCCTTCAGCCCAAGATCCATGGCCCGATTCTAGGTTCAGGGCCACCGGGTCCGGTGCCGGGCGTCCGGACACCCGTACGGTGTGCGCCATGAGTGACTTCACCGACTACTGGACCTCGCCGGCCGACCGCCCGGTGCACGGAGCGCTCGGCCGCTGCGACCTCACGGTCCTGCAGCCCCCGTTCGCCCGGCAGGCCGGCGACCTGGCGCCGAACGACCCCGCGCGCGCACGGGAGTTCGTGCTCTCCTTCGGTTCCGTGGAGGCGGTCCTCGCGGAGCTGGGGGAGCGGGCCGCGATAGAGACGCCGCACTTTCCGGCCGAGCGGAGGGACCTGGAGGTGGTCCTGGCCGGGGCGTGGGGGAACGTGCTCGGCATCAGCGACCTCTCGCTCGCCGACGACGGCAACGACGAGCCGCTGTGGCACGAGGCCGCGCGGCTGCGCGAGCGGTTCCCGGACGCGCGGATCTTCGGCCGGGTGTCGTTCGACCGCGGCGACTCCCACACCGAGGACCTCGTGTGGCTGCCGGACGGCACGATGTTCCACGCCTCCGGCTGGCCCGGCACGGAGCCGTGGGAGCTGGCCGGGGATCCGTACGAGGTGGCCGCCGCTCTGGGGATCACGGACGCGATGCTGGCGGAGGCCGATCTCGACCTGGACGACGAGCCGGAGCAGGTGGAGTGGGCCGACCTCGTCTCGCTGGCGCTGGGCGACGCCGATCCGTGGACCCGGCCGCGGCCCCGGGTGAGCGCCTTCCGGGTCCGGCACAACGAGGCGTACACCCTCCGCATGGAGGAGCTGTTCCTTCCGGATGTGTGACACAACTCGCCTGCATCTTCGCTGAATTGACACGCCGATACGGACATGGACCTGCCATGTCTGACGGTGTGCCGGTCTAGGGTGAACCGGGGCGGCGCCCACGTCACGGGGGCCACACGCGCCGCCCCCTCAGCCCCTCAATGCCCCCACAGCGAGGGAAGGCACGACATTTGAACAGGGCGATGAACAGGGAGATACGCATACCCGGGCGGTGGCGGCTGGTCGCGCGCTTCGCGGCCGCCCTCGGTCTGGCCGGGGCCGTCACCCTCACCGGACTGCCCGGCGTCCCGGTCGAGGACTCCGCCGCCGTCCCCACCTCGGCCAAGCTGCGGCCCGGGACCGGTCAGCGGTGCGACACCAAGCACCTGAACAAGACCTACGGCAGCACCCCGTCGAACTCCGGCTTCCCCACGACCGCCGGCACCAACTTCGACAAGTGGAACGGCGACCCGAAGAACTTCAACTACCCGCTGCCGGGCAAGGCGTTCGACGGACTGAAGGCGCCCACGGCGGCCGAGAAGGCGAAGGCGCTCTCCAAGGACCCGGATCCGAGGAAGAACGTCGAGGCGTGGAAGAAGCAGGCCGCGACGAGCGGTGACCCCGCCGACAAGGCGATGGAGATCTACGCCCGCTATCTGGAGAAGCAGCGCTCGCAGAGCTTCGAGCGCTGGTTCGACAAGACGTACATCCGCAACGAGATCAACCTCAACAAGGGCGCCGGCTTCGAGGCGCGCCTGGTCCGGGACTTCCAGCTGATCGGTCCCGACTGGCTGTGCGAGGTCTACGTCGACATCTTCGACGAGAACGGCAACAAGGTAGCGACGCGCAAGTACGACGCGTACAACAAGAACACCAAGGAGTTCAACGAGTTCAAGTCCAACAGCACGCTGACCAAGAAGCAGCTGGCCAACGACCGGGTCATCGCGAAGTCGATGCCCGACCACACCTTCCGCTACACCGGCGCCAAGAACTTCGATGCCCGGCAGCGCAAGCTGATCGACGACTTCAACCGTGACGTCGAGCAGATGCGGCCCGGCAAGACCAACCAGGTCCGCGGCTTCCAGCGGCAGTACAACGCCATCCCGCAGACCAAGCCCATCCGCGGCTACTCGCGTTACGACACCTGGTTCGCGCCCGGCTGCCAGGGCGGCCCGGCCGGACAGCCCCAGCTCGCCGCCGCCGGCAACTGCGGCACCCGCGGCCCGCTCAACGACCGGGTCAACGGCTCCGGCCGCACCCTGAACGAGGCCCGGCAGATCCAGGCCGAGGCCCGCCGCCTCGACACCCGCGGCACCCTGCCGCGCGGCGGCCCGGGCGGCGTGGACTTCACCACCCTCGAACTGCGTTACGTCGGCGGCCTCGCCAAGGGCAAGGGCATGCAGTACTCGATGAAGGCCGACATGATGCCCGACCCGGACGAGAATCCGGGCTACGGCGGCCAGGCGAAGATGCAGCTCGCGTCCGACTCGCTGTTCACCTGGCTGGCGCTGACCCCGGACAAGTTCTGGGTCAACCTGAACCCGGACGAGCCCGACCGCGTCATGGACTCCAAGTTCGCCTCCACCGACGCCGGCCGCGTGCTGCTGGAGGCCGACCTCCAGATGAAGCACGACTTCTACGCGGCCATGGACCCCAAGACCGAGCTCGGCAAGCGCTACTGGGCGGCCCTGCCCAAGGCCAACGGCAACCCGTGCATGCCCGGCCTGCGGAACTGGATCGAGCCGAAGCCGGCCGTCGTGCGCGAGCAGGACGGCGGCATCTACATCCTCGACGCGCCGCTGGCGCTGAAGTCCGTCGCGCAGAAGACCGTCACCCACGGGCCGGGCGAGCCGATCTGCGACCCCGACCCGGCGCAGATCAAGGCCGCGCAGAAGGTCATCGACGCGACGATCGTCCCCGAGGTCGAGAAGATCATCAACACCGCGCCGCAATACGCCGACCTGCGCCGCGTCTACACCTCCCGCGTCGCCGCCGAGTGGATCCGCCAGCAGGACGCCAAGAAGGAGTCCGACTTCCGGCCGATCATCAACAGCAACGACGTCAAGCGCTGGCCGCTGCGCGCGCCCAACCAGAACTGGGACAAGAACGAGCTCTTCAAGCGCTACCGGAAGATCTTCACCGAGGGCGAGTTCACCTACCAGATCGACACCGATCACGGCGTCACGGTCTACATCGTCGGCGGCGTCGACTTCTCCCGGCAGCCCAAGAAGAACATCAGCAAGGCCCGCTTCGACACCGAGAACCGCACCCTCGACACCACCACCCGGACGTCGATGCAGTCGGACGACACCTCGTACCGCGACACCGACACCCTCTACCTCGGCGGTGACTCCTCCGGCGACACCAGCGGCGGCACCCCGTCGCCGTCGCCGAAGCCGACCGAGCCGAAGCCGACCGGGCAGCCCACCCACCCGGGCACCCCGACGGCCCAGCCCTCGCACAGCCAGACCCCGGCGCCCGGCGAGACCCCGGACCACCCGGGCGGCGACCTCGCCCACACCGGTTCCGACACGCCCGTCGGCGCCATCGCGGGCGTGGCCGCCGCGGTGATCGCCGTCGGCGCGGGCCTGGTGTGGTGGATGCGGAGGCGCAGGAACGCGGCCGGGTGACGGACGGCCGGCTGACCACTGATTCCGAGTGACCCCCGGGGCCCTGCCCGCGTACCACGCGGGCCGGGCCCCGCCGCCGAATCGAGGCGCGCACCGCGGGCCGCGCCCGCGCCGCGCCCCCCACAACGATG
>NZ_JBSGBF010000191.1:0-4467 GCF_053601115.1 Streptomyces sp. NPDC004788 | reverse complement strand
GGAGTCCATGCGGAGCATCGGCGACCGACGACAACGCGGCGAGGCGCGGTGCCAGGCGTCGCGAGCCCGGCATGATCGGCAAGACACCCCCTAGGCCGCACCCGGATCCGGAGGGTCCCCGCGCCGTCGCGCGGGGCCCTTCGTCGTCCCGTGGCCGCGACCGAGGGCGATCGACGGGTGTCGATGTCAGCTCCTCCGCTCGGCCGGTGGCGGCGAGCCCGGCCGGTGACCGCAGCTCACGCGGTCGTTTTCTCCCGATTGCGACAGTCGGTTCCGCGACTCGTGCTCCTGCGGGATCCTTTCGCGTCCTTCTGCGAGAGTGGTCACCGGTGTGGACTCTCCATCCGCAGGGCAGGAGGCGCCTGGTGACAGAGTTCAGCGGACGGACCGCCCGGTACGCCGACCGGGTGAGGCGGCTGCGTCACGATCCGTTCGTCGTGCAGACGCTGCGGTCCACGGCGGCGGCGACCCTGTCGTACCTCGTCGCGCTCTGGCTCAGTAGTGAGCCGGCGCCGCTGACCGCGCCGCTGACCGCGCTGCTCGTCGTGCAGGTGACGCTCTATTCGACGCTGACCACCAGTCTGCGCCGGGTCAACTCCGTCGTCGTCGGCGTCCTCATCGCCATCGCGTTCAGTGCGATCGTCGGACTGTCCTGGTGGAGCCTGGCCCTGGTCATCCTGGCCTCACTGGTCGTCGGGCGGTTCGTCAAGGTCGAGGAGTTCATCCCCGAGGTCGCCATCAGCGCCATGCTGGTGCTCGGCGTCACGCAGGTGGCCCACACCGCCTGGGACCGCGTCCTGGAGACCCTGATCGGCGCCGTCGTCGGACTGCTCTTCAACCTGCTGCTCGCCCCACCCGTCTGGGTGGACACGGCGGGCGACTCGATCGAGGACCTCGCCCGCCGGATGCGCAGACTGCTGCTGGACGTGGCGGAGGAGTTCGCCGGGGCGCCCCCGGTGGAGCGAGCGGCGGCCCGGCTGCACGAGGCGCGCCGGCTCGACAACGACGTGGCCGACGTGGACGCCGCGCTGCGCACGGCCGAGGACAGCCTGCGGTTCAATCCGCGCGTCAAGGAGGGCCTGCTGCACCGCATCGTGCTCCGCACCGGGCTCGACACCCTGGAGATCTGCGCCGTCGTCCTGCGCGTGCTGGCCCGCAGCGTCACCGACCTGGCGAAGGTGCGCGCCGGCGAGGCCCTGCTGCCCCAGCCGACCGCCCTCGCGCTGCAGGAGACGGCGCAGCACACCGCCGACGCCTTCGTCAGTTACGCCGTCCTCGTCACGGCCCCGGACAGCGAGGCCGCCGAGGCGGCCGAGACGCGGCTGGCGGGCGAGCTGCGCGCCGCCCGCGCCCTCCGGGCGCACTCCGCCGAACTGCTGCTGGCCGGGGCGCTGCGGGAGCCCGGCCACTGGCAGCTGTACGGCGCGCTGCTCGCCGACTTCGACCGCGTCCTCGACGAACTGGACCCGGAGCACCGGGGGCGCCGCCTCATGGAGGAACTCGACCGCCACGCGCGCGAGCGGCAAGAGCGGCGAGAGCGGCGCCTCCGGATGGCCCCGCGGCCCGGGCGTGCCCGGGCGGAGCGCTGACCGCGCCCGCATCGCGCCCGTACCGCGTCAGGCCCCGAGGCCGCCGAGGCCCCCGGGGCCGCCATCCGCCGCGTCAGCCCTGGCACACGCCTCGCGTGTAGTCGTACGTCGCGGTCGCCTGCGAGTACGTCCACTGCGGCGCGAGCAGCCCGTCCGTCAGCTGACGCGCGGCGGCGGGGCTCTCGATCACGTAGCCGAAGTCCTGGAGCCAGGAGGGGTACAGGTTCTTCGAGCCGATGTAGAACGCCGAGTCGTCGACCGAGACCAGCTTGTGGTGCTGGGCGTACGGCTTGCCGTCCGCCCACGTCGGCTGGTCGGAGGCGCGGAAGGTCGCCAGCTGCAGGTTCCGGCACATCGCGGCCCTCGCCTTCGGCGCGTCACCGGTGAGGGCCTGGAGGCGGCCACGGAGGGCGTCGCTCACCTCGGACAGGGACTTGATCTGCGAGTAGCCGCCGCTGCCGATGGTGCCGCGGTTGGCCGGGTCGCTGACGACGATGCGCACCTTCACGCCGGCGGCGAGCTTCGCGGCGAGGGTGTCGTAGAGGCGGATGTCGTAGCGGGGCAGCGGCGGGCAGGTCGCGTTCATGTCCTGCTGAGAGATCTCGACGTGCCGGGTCGCGCTCGCGACCAGGGCCCGCAGGGCGCTCTCCTCCGGGTTGACGGTGTCGTAGTCGCGGTCGGAGTTGGTGTAGTCGTGGACGCCGAATCCGCAGGTGGTGTCGGAGGCCGTCGGCAGGACGGGCCGGAAGGCCGAGGACGGGTCGCTCTGCCGGATCCCGACGCCGAGACCGCCCACCGCGAGGGCGGGGACGTCGCCTCCGTCGGCCGGGGCGGCGGGCCGGGGCAGTGTGGGCAGGCATCCCGCGCCGTTGGAGGAGGCGAACCAGACGGCGGTCCAGTTGCTCTTGTTGCGGCAGGTCCAGTCCCACAGCGTGTCGAGGTAGCGGCCGGCCGAGCCCGCCGCCGGGCCGGACAGCGCGAGGTCGACGTCGTTCACCGGGTGGGTGGTGTCGAGGTAGTCGTCCTTCCAGCTGTTGATTCCGCCGGTGATCACCGAACTCCCGTCCACCACGACCAGCTTGGAGTGGTTCCAGGAGAAGCCGGTCTTCGACGTCGTCATCGAGGCCACGTTGAGGGTGACGCTCGCTGCCGCCGGGCCGAGCTTGTTCACCAGCTCGTCGCGGTAGGAGGACGGGATGACGTTGGCGTGGTAGACCGGGGCGGCGCCGACCAGGACGCGGACCTGCAGCCGGTTGCCCTTCTGCGTCGCCTCCTTCAGGCCGGCCACGATCGCGTCCTGGAAGGCGCCGTTGGGGAACGGGGCCAGCGTGGATATGTCCACGCTCTGCCGGGCGCCGGCGATGTCCTCGCGCACCTTCTCCAGCAGGCGTCGGGTGCCGGGGCGGTCGGCGCAGTGGGGGTCGCCCCAGCAGCCGGGGGTCTGGAGCAGCCAGTCGGCGGCGCCGGGGGTGGAGGCGCCCAGCCGGTTCCCCTCGGTGCGCTCCCACACGGAGCCCTCCAGGCCCGGTGAGACCTGGCGCAGGGACTGCTCCACCGCGTCGAGGTGAGGGGTCGGAGCGTCGGCGAACGCCGGGGCGGCGGACAGCAGGAGGGTGGAGAGGGCGAGTGGGAGGGCCGTCGTGCGGATGGTGCGGGCCAATGTGGTTCCTTGCTGGGGGGGTGGCTCGGGCAGACGGCACCGCGAACGGGGCCGTCGACCTTGATCAACTCCCGTAAGTTACCAGCGCGTATTCCCCAATTCACCCCAGGCCCGGCTGCTTTCGGCCGTTGTCGCGCCGCACCGTCCGCTCTCAGTGGCGCCCGTGCCCGAGCAGGGCGCAGACGAACTTCTCCTCGGTCGCCCGCAGCCGGGCGAGCAGCGCCGGGTCGAGCGTGACCTGGCTGTTCACGGACACGGTGACGGCGCGCCGGCCGTCGGGGGTGGCGGCGGCGAACTGGGTGTAGCCGGGGGTGTTGCCGGTGTGGCCGAGGACGACACCGCACCGGGTGGTGTAGCGGAACAGTCCGAGCCCGGCCGCGTTGGCACCGGGACCGGCGGGTTCGGAAGCGCCGCCCGGCAGGAAGTCCCGCTGGGCACGGCGGGTGGCCGGGGCCAGCAGCCAGGCCCCGGCGTAGCCGCCGATGAAGGTGGAGAGGTCGGCCGGCGTGGAGACGATGCCGCCCGAGGCCCAGGCGCCGGAGGCGCTGATCGCCTCGCTGATGTCCTCGGGCGGCTCGCCCGGAACCGTGCCGTAGCCGTGCAGGAACGGGTGGGGCAGTCGGTAGCCCTGCGGCAGGCTGGTCTCGTGCAGGCCGAGCGGCTGGTACACCAGGTCGCGCAGCAGCGCCTCGTACGGGCGCCCCGTGGCCTGTTCGGCCATCAGGGCGACCGCGATGTTGTCCGAGTTCGAGTACGCGTAGCGGCTGCCGGGCGGGAAGGCGAGGCCCTGGTCGGCGACGAAGTCCAGCAGCCGGCGGGAGTCGAAGTGGTGCCTGGGGTCGGCGCGGACGATGTCCTGGAAGGCCTTGCTCCGGCTGAAGTCGGGGAGACCGCTGGTGTGCTGGAGGAGCTGGCGCAGCGTCACCGGGTGCCAGGCGGCGGGCAGGTGCGGCAGCCGTTCGCCGATCGTGTCGTCGAGGGCGAGGGCACGCCGGTCCACCAGACCCAGGGCCACCGCACCGCTGAACGCCTTGGCCGCGCTCGCGATGCGCATGTGGTCCTCGACCCGGGGCGGGCGACCCGTGCCCACCTCGGCCGTGCCGGCCCGGTAGACCTTCCGCACGCCGTCCCTGGTGAGCACGGCGATCGCGCCGGGCGGCCCGCCCGGCGCCGCCACCAGGCCGGCCAGGGCCTGCTGAAGCCTTCTTGACACCATCG
>NZ_JBSGBF010000190.1:0-4512 GCF_053601115.1 Streptomyces sp. NPDC004788 | reverse complement strand
GGAATGGCAGACGCGCTAGCTTGAGGTGCTAGTGCCCTTTATCGGGCGTGGGGGTTCAAGTCCCCCCTCGGACACCAGCCGGAAGGCCCCTGACGAAAGTCAGGGGCCTTCCGCGTTTCCCGCTCCGGGATCACCACGGGATGTGCATCCGGCTGAGGGCGAGGTAGAAGCCGACGATCCCGAGACCCCACAGGGCGAGCACGCCGGTCAGCAGCCCGGTCGCCGCCGGCAGCCGGGAGCTCCGCCCCTTCAGCCGCGCCCAGATCCACCCGCAGGCAGCGCCGGCCAGCGGCAGCCCGGCGACGGTCAGCGCCGCCCGTTCGAACGACTGCCTGGTCCGGTGGTTCACCATCCAGTCGGAGCTGGGGTGCGCGAGCGCCTCCTGGGCGGACGACCAGAGCACGAAGACCGGCGGCAGCAGGAGCACGAGGGCCAGCACCAGCCGGACGACGGGTCGGCGCCGGGCGGATCTCGTATCTGATGGCGTCACGCGAGCATCCTCATGGACGGCAGCCCGCCCGTCCATCCCCTTGCCTCAGGGCTTGCGCGCCACCACCAGCCGGCATCGCGGGCTGCCGTCCTCCCGGTGACCCAGTGAACGGACCGGCAGCAGTTCCACCCCGAAGCCCGCGCCCTCCAGGCGGGCGCGCACGTCGGCGAGGCGGAAGGTGCGGTAGTACATGACGAACGGCGGCCGCCACACGGCGTTGCGCAGGCGCATCGCCGCGTCGAAGCCCCAGAGCGTCCAGTACGGGGCCGAGCCCACGCGCGGCGGCGCCGGGAGGGGGAAGGCGAAGGTGCCGCCGGCGCGCAGGGAGGCGTGGACCTGGGCGAAGAGGGCGCGCTGCTCGGCGGGGCGGAAGTGGCCGAAGGCGCCGAAGCTGACCGCGAGGTCGAAGACCGGCGCGAAGGGCAGGGCCAGGGCGTCGGCGCGGACGAGGGTCGCGGCGGGGTGGGCGCGGCGGGCTTCGGCGAGCATGCCGGAGCTGAAGTCGACGCCGGCGGTCCGGCCCGCGCACACCGAGCGCAGCACCGCGAAACCGGCGCCCGTGCCACAGCAGACGTCGAGGCCCGAGCCGAACGGCCCGAGCGGCTCCAGGGTCTCGGCGACCGCCGAGAGCAGCCGGTCCGAGGTGCGGAACGGAGTCGCGTCGAACTTGGCCGCGAGCAGGTCGTAGCCGTGCTCGACCGAGGACAGCGCCTGACGGGTCAGCTCGCGGAGCGTGGGTCCCTCGGGGGAGAACATGCCCCCGACCCTACGGCGTGCGACAGCCGTTCCGTTCAGAGCGCGCTGCGTACCTGCGGCGGCGGCACGCTCCACGACGGCGCGATCCCGGTCAGCTGGCAGATCAGCAGATAGAGCGGGATGGGCGGGGTGTACGGCGAACCGCCGTCGGGGTGGTGGATCAGCCGGGGTCCGCGGTCGGGGATCGCGGCCCCGGAGGCGTAGCAGGCGGGCAGCGGCCAGGTCAGGTCGGCGTCGGAGCCGGCCGGGACCAGCCACCACCACCAGTCGCTGTCCGCGTAGACGCAGCCCTTCGCGGGCAGCCGGGACAGGATGCGGAAGCCGTAGCGGGCGGGGACGCCGACGGCGTCGCAGCCCAGGGTGGCCGGGAGGTCGACCGGGACGCGCAGCCGGGTCTCGCCGACGGGCGCGAGGGAGCGGGGGCCACCGGACCCGGAGCCGTTCTCGGGACCGGGGCTCCTGCGGGAGCGCGGGAGCAGCAGCGTCGCCATGGACCTCAGCACGGCTCTCCCATGCCGTGCGCGAGCTCCGCCCAGACGATCTGCGCCGTGCCGTGCCCGGTGCGGTCCGCGCCCCACGCGCTGCACAGCGCGTCGACCAGGATGAGCCCGCGGCCGCGCTCCTCCTCGCCGCACTCGCGCATCCGCGGCCCGGCGGGGCCGCCCTCGTCGCGCACGGATATCCGCAACCGGTCCTCGCCCTCGCGCAGTTCGCACACGACGCGGCTGCTCGCGGTGTGCACGACGGCGTTGGTGACGAGTTCGGAGACGACGAGCGCGACGGTGTCGCGTATGTCCGCGCCGCAGCCCCACAGGATGAGCCGTTCCTCGGCGAGCCGCCGGGCCCGGGCGACCGACTCGGTGCGCGCGGCCAGTTCGAAGGCGAAGCGGCGTTCGTCGACGTGCGAGGTCCGGGGCCGTGTGCGCTGGTTCATGACGCGGGGGCTCATGACACCTGAAGCGTGCGCGTTACCAGAAGCCACGACCGGATCCTCACAACTGTGGGCAGGAGTGCCGTACACATACCGGCGTGGCGAATCGCACGTCGGCATGCGTACTGGTTCACCGGAATACTGTGCTCCCGACTCGGACACTTGGCAAGTGGCACTCTGAAAATTGCAGAGTGCGGTGTTCTCTCTGGTCGGGTCGTGGCACACTCTCCTCGAAATCAGCGCGTCCGGGAGGTCTTCAGAGTGAGCGAGCCGCGGTCCGCCCCCACGGTGGGACAGGTCGTCCTCGGCAAGCGGCTGCAGGATCTGCGCGAGCGGGCCGGCCTCAAGCGGGAAGAGGCCGCCAAGATCCTGCGGGTGGCTCCGGCCACGATCCGGCGCATGGAGACGGCCGAGGTCGCGCTGAAGATCCCGTACGTACAGCTGCTGCTGAAGGCGTACGGCATCCCGGACTCCGAGGCCGAGGGCTTCGTCGCCCTCGCGGAGGAGGCCAACCTCCCCGGCTGGTGGCAGCGGTTCCACGACGTGCTGCCCGGCTGGTTCTCGATGTACGTCAGCCTGGAGGGGGCCGCGAGCCTCATCCGGGCCTACGAACCCCAGTTCGTCCCCGGTCTGCTGCAGACCGCGGACTACGCCCGCGCCATTCTGCGCAGCGGGGCCGTCGGCGGCAGAAATGCCGAGGAATCTCAGGAGACCGAACGCCACGTAGCCCTCCGCATGGAGCGCCAGTCCCTGCTGACCAGGGAGGACGCGCCCAAGTTCTGGGTGATCATGGACGAGACGGTCTTCCGCCGACCGGTCGGTGACGGGCCCGAAGTGATGCGCGCTCAGCTCGACCGGCTGCTCGAAGCGTCGGAGCTGCCGAACGTCACCCTGCAGATCGCGGAGTTCGCGTCCGGCCACCATCCCGGCACCTACGGACCGTTCGTCCTCTTCCGGTTCGCCATGCCCGAACTCCCGGACATGGTCTACAGCGAGTACCTGACCGGCGCCGTCTATCTCGACGCGCGCCCGGAGGTGGCCTCCCACCTGGAGGTCATGGACCGGATGGCGGCCCAGGCCGCGACTGCACAACGCACGAAGGAGATTCTCCGGAATCTCCGCAAGGAGCTGTGAATGAATCGCATATACAACGGCATGCCCGCCGCAGAGCTCGGTGCCGAGGGCTGGCACAAGCCGTGGAGCGGCGGGAACGGGGGCAACTGCGTCGAGGCCATGAAGCTGGCCGACGGCAGGGTCGCCGTGCGACAGTCCGCAGACCCTGAAGGACCCGCGCTCATCTACACCCACGGAGAGATCGCCGCGTTCATCCAGGGGGCGAAATCCGGTCAGGCTGACTTCCTGCTCACCTGAACCCTTCCGTCCCTCCTCCCACATCGCGTAACACTTGCACCAAGCGCCACCGTTCGACCCGCCGAGGAGAGCCGATGACCCCCCAGGACCCCGTGCACATCGACACCAGCAAGCCGCATCCCGCGCGGATGTACGACTGGTTCCTGGGCGGCAAGGACAACTATCCCGTCGACGAGGAGATGGCCCGCCAGCTCCTCACCGTCGACGCCCGCGGCCGGGACATGGCCCGGGTCAACCGGGCCTTCATGCACCGCGCCATCCGCTGGCTCAGCGCCCACGGCGTCCGCCAGTTCCTGGACATCGGCACCGGCATCCCGACCGAGCCCAACCTGCACCAGATCGCGCAGCAGGCCGCTCCGGAGGCCCGGATCGTCTACTGCGACAACGACCCGATCGTGCTCGCGCACGCGGCCGCCCTGCTGCGCTCGACCCCCGAAGGGGCCACCGAGTACATCCAGGCGGACGCCCGCGACCCGGAGCTCATCCTCGAAAGGGCCGGAAAGGTCCTTGACTTCAACCAGCCCATCGCCCTGTCGATGCTCGCGCTGCTGCACTTCATCGGCGACGAGGACGGCGCGGAGGAACTGGTCGCCAAGCTCGTCGACAAGCTCGCCCCGGGCAGCTACCTGGTCCTCTCGCACGTCACCGGGGACTTCGACCCCGAGGGCGCGGCGAGGGCGGCCGCCATGTACAAGGCGCGGGGCCTGACCCTGCGGCCCCGCTCCCGGGACGAGCTGGCCGCGTTCTTCGACGGTCTCGACCTGGTCGAGCCGGGCGTCTCGCTCACCGCCGAGTGGCACCCGGAGCTGGGCGAGCCCGTCCCGGTCCAGGGCGACGACCCGATTCCCGGCTGGTCGGCGGTCGGCCGCAAGCGCTGATCCCGTTCCCGTGCGGGCGCTGAGCCCGTTCCCCGTACGCCGAAGGGGGCCCCCCCCGTGCGGCGGCGGGGCCCCCCTCGGCGTAC
>NZ_JBSGBF010000189.1:0-4553 GCF_053601115.1 Streptomyces sp. NPDC004788 | reverse complement strand
GGTCGACCGGCGGCGAGTCGGCGGGCGGCGGCGCGGGCCGGTCGGTGGGCGGCGCTTCGAGCGGGTCGGCGGGCGGCGGCGCGGGCCGGCCGGTGGGCGGCGCTTCGAGCGGGTCGACGGGCGGCGGCGCGGGCGGGTCGATGGAGGTCGTGGAAGCGGATCTGGTGGTCGCCGCCGACGGCATCGGCAGCCGGACGCGCACCGCCCTGTTCCCCGACCATCCGGGCCCGGTGCACAGCGGCTCGACCGTGCTGCGCGCCATCACCGAGCGCCCGCTCGACCTGCGTACCGACTTCGAGATCACCTGGGGGCGCGGGGCCGAGTTCGGGCACATCGCGTTCACCGACGGGCGCGCCGAGTGGCACGCGGTCCTCAACGCGCCCGCCGGCGTGCGCCACCCGGACCCGCTCGCCCTGCTGCGCCGGCGCTTCGAGGACTGGCACGAGCCGATCCCCGAGCTGCTCGCGGCCACCCGGCCCGAAGACGTCCTCCACCACGACATCGGCGAACTGGCCACTCCCCTGCCGTCGTACGTCTCCGGCCGCACCGTCCTGCTCGGCGACGCCGCCCACGCCATGACTCCCAACCTCGGCCAGGGCGCCTGCCAGGCCCTGGAGGACGCCGTCGTCCTGGCCGCCGAACTCAGCCGGACGGGTGACGTGGACAGCGCGCTCGCCCGCTACGACGCCGCACGGCGCCCGCGCGCCACCGCCGTCGCGGCGGCCGCCCGGCAGGCCGGCCGGATGGGCCAGCAGCTCACCCACCCGCTCGCCGTTCCGCTGCGCAACACCCTCATGCGGCTGGCCCCGTCGGGCACGGCGGTGCGGATGATCCTGCGCCATGCGTCCTGGACCCCGCCGCTCACGCCGCTCACGCCCCTCACCAGGTCTTTCGCGGGTGAATAGGTGTGGACCGAAGTATTCAACAGGCTGCTAGTTTGTCCGGATGTCTCTCAAGCACGCGGTCCTGGCGGCTCTCCTGGAAGGAGAGGCGTCCGGGTACGACCTGGCCAAGCTCTTCGACGTGTCCGTGGCCAACTTCTGGGCGGCCACGCCGCAGCAGCTCTACCGTGAGCTGGACCGGCTCTCCGAGGCCGGTCTCATCACGGCCCGGGTGGTGCAGCAGGAACGGCGCCCCAACAAGCGCATGTTCACCCTCACCGACGCCGGCCACCAGGACCTGATCACCTACACCGCCCACACTCCGAAGCCGACCGCGGTCCGCGACGAGCTCATGGTGCAGGTCCAGGCGTGCGACGAGGGCGACACGGCGGCCGTACGCGAACACGTGCGAGAGCGCATGGAGGCGGCCCGGGCGAAGCTCGCGCGTTACGAACGGCTGCGGGAGCGGCTGCTGGACGGCCTCGACGAGGCCGCCTATCTGGCACGGGCCGAGCGCGTCGGGCCGTATCTGACGCTGATGCGCGGCATGGCCTTCGAGGAGGAGAACATGCGCTGGGGTGAGCGGGTCCTGGCGGTACTCGCGGAACGACAGGAACGGCGGGACCGGCAGGAGCGGCAAGCCCGGCAGACACGAGACGAGCAGCAGGAGCGACGGCGGGTCGCACACGGCTGAGGCCGCTCCTCCGGTTCGGGCGCCGGACGGGTGACGGGCGGGGCTACCGTGGGGTAACGTCCGGTCGCATGAAGGTCGGTGACATCGTCGAGGACTTCACCCTTCCGGACGAGACCGGGCAGCCCCGCTCCCTGTCCGGACTCCTGACCGAAGGGCCGGTCGTCCTCTTCTTCTACCCCGCGGCACTCACCCCCGGCTGCACGGCCGAGGCATGCCACTTCCGCGACCTCGCGGGCGAGTTCCGCGCGGCCGGCGCGCAGCCCGTCGGCATCAGCAGCGACGAGGTCGCCCGGCAGCAGGAGTTCGCCGACCGGCACTCGCTCGGCTACCCGCTGCTCTCCGACCCGGCGGGCGAGATCCGCGACCGGTTCGGGGTGACGCGCGGTTTCTCGCTCGCCCCGACGAAGCGGGTCACCTTCGTCATCGACGAGGACCGGCGGGTGCTCGAAGTGGTCCGCAGCGAGCTGCGGATGAGCGCCCACGCGGACCGCGCGCTGGCGGCACTGCGCGCCCGCTAGCCGGCCACGACATGCGCGCTCCGAGGGGTTCGGCGACACTCGCTGGTACGCGAGGCCGCATCAGGGCCTTCCGCGGGAACGGAGTGCACGCATGGACGACTACCCGCTGCTCAACGTCTTCTGGACCATGCTCTGGTTCTTCCTCTGGATCATGTGGCTGTTCCTGCTCTTCAAGGTCGTCATGGACATCTTCCGTGACGACGAGCTGAGCGGCTGGGGGAAGGCGGGCTGGCTGATCTTCTGCATCGTGCTCCCCTTCCTCGGCGTGCTCGTCTACGTCATCGCCCGCGGCAAGGGCATGGGGCAGCGTGACGTGAAGCAGGCCAGGGAGAACGAGGCCGCGTTCCAGGACTACATCCGCAAGGCCGCGGGCTCCGCGCCGGGCGGTGGCGGCGGGGGTCAGGGCAGCGGCGTGGACGAGCTCGCACGGCTCGCGGAGCTGAGGGACCGGGGCGCCATCACGGACGAGGAGTTCGAGAGGGCGAAGGCCAGGGTCCTGTCCTGAAGTCCGTGCCGGGCGGCCGGTGTGTGGGTGCGGCGGCGCAGGCGGCGGCAGCGTCACGCCGCATGACCGCGCCACCGTACGACCGGGCCGGCACATGCTCACCCCCTAATACGACTCTCACATACGACTTTGATACCGTCATGCCGTGCGGTTGACGAAGTTCACCGACCTGGCGCTGCGTGCCGTGATGCGTCTGGCGGCCTCCGAGCAGGACAGCTCCCCCACCACACGCGAGGTGGCGGAGTCCATGGCCGTGCCCTACGCCCACATGGCGAAGGTCGTCACCCGGCTCCAGCACCTCGGGGTGGTGGAGGCGCGGCGAGGCCGGGGCGGTGGACTCACGCTCACCGAGCTCGGCCGGCGTTCCTCGGTGGGCTGGCTGGCGCGGACCCTGGAGGGCGAGGAGGAGGTCGTCGCCTGCGAGGGCGATCCGCCGTGCCCGCTGCGGACGGCCTGCCGGCTGCGCGGCGCGCTGCGCGAGGCACAGGACGCGTTCTACCGCACGCTGGATCCGCTGACCGTCGCGGACCTGGTCGGATCTCCCACCGGACCGGTACTCCTCACCCTGTCCGCCGGCCCCCGCGACGACTGACCACCCGGATCCCCTCCGCTCCACCCCCGCGCTCCGGCGCGGGTTCCTCACCACATTAAATGCGAAGATCATCTACCAGTATTGGAGCCGTCATGCTCTCCGAGCAGGCCACCCCGGTCGTCCGTGCCACCCTTCCCGCCGTCGGCGGGGCACTCGACGAGATCACCGAGCGGTTCTATGCGGGGCTGTTCGCCGCCCACCCCGAACTGCTGCGGGACCTCTTCAACCGCGGGAACCAGGCCAACGGTGACCAGCGCAAGGCCCTGGCCGGCTCCATAGCCGCCTTCGCGGGTGCTCTCCTGGACAGCCCTGACACCCGGCCCGACGTGATGCTGTCGCGGATCGCCCACAAGCACGCCTCGCTCGGCGTCACCTCCGAGCAGTACAAGGTGGTCCACGAGCACCTCTTCGCCGCGATCGTGTCCGTGCTCGGCGAGGCCGTGACGCCCGAGGTGGCGCAGGCGTGGGACGAGGTCTACTGGCTGATGGCGAACGCGCTGATCGCCCTGGAGGCCCGGCTCTACGAGGAGCGGAGCGTCGCCGAGGGCGAGGTGTGGCAGGAGCTGGAGATCGCCGGCCGGCACGAGGAGACGTCCGACACCGTCTCCTTCTCGCTGCGGCACCCGGACGGGCTCCCGCTGCCGGCGTTCCGGCCGGGGCAGTACGTCGGCGTCCAGGTCGAACTGCCCGACGGCGCCCGGCAGATCCGCCAGTACAGCCTCTCCACCGCGCCCGGCCGCCCCGAGTGGCGGATCACCGTCAAGCGCGTCGACGGCGACCCGGCCGGTGAGGTGTCGTCCTGGCTGCACGCCCACGGCCGCGTCGGCGACCGGGTCGGCGTGTCCGTGCCGTTCGGCGACCTCGTCCTGCCCGAGGGCGACGGGCCGCTGCTGCTCGCCTCGGCCGGCATCGGCGCCACTCCCATGCTCGCGATGCTCGACCACCTCGGCCGGACCGGCTCGACCCGTCCGGTGACCGTCGTCCACGCCGACCGCTCCCCCGCCGCCCACGCCCACCGGGAGGAGCTGCGCCGGCTCGTCGACGCGCTGCCGCAGGGCACGCTGCACCTCTGGTACGAGGAGCCGGGCGACGCCGACGCGCACCCGGGCCGCGCGGATGTGACGGCGCTGGAACTGCCGGCCGGTGTGACCGCGTACCTCTGCGGCCCGCTGCCGTTCATGCGCGCCGTCCGCGGCGACCTGTTGGCCGGCGGGGTCGCCCCGGCGGACGTGCACTACGAGGTCTTCGGCCCCGACCTGTGGCTCGGCGCCACGGTCTGAGGAGCCACACAGCGGGACCGGGCGCGGGCAGGCTCCCGGATCTCGAACGGATCGCCCGCCCGTCGTCCCCGGTCAGGGACGAC
>NZ_JBSGBF010000188.1:0-4685 GCF_053601115.1 Streptomyces sp. NPDC004788 | reverse complement strand
CCGGCCGCGTGCTGATGCGCCCGCACGGTTGTCGAGTCGACGCAGACGATCGTCCAGTCCACCTGCCCGACGGCGTCGGAGTGCTGCTGGACATGGGCCAGCAGCCGGTCCCACGTCCCGTCGGCGGACCAGTGCCGGAAGCGTTCGTAGACCGTCTTCCACGGACCGTACCGCTCGGGCAGGTCACGCCATGCGGCCCCGGTGGACAGCTTCCACAAGATCCCGTTCACGACCTGGCGCCGGTCCCGCACCGGTCTGCCCATCCGGCCCGGCGCCAGCAACGGAGCGATCAACGCCCACGATTCATCCGTCAGTTCATGTCGACGCACCACGAACGGAGTAACGAGCGATCGACTTTACGGACACGGCCTAGCGCCGAAGGGCATACAGATGGCCGCTGTCCGATGCGGTGTTGCCCGACCAGTCGTCCTTCTTGCGGGTGGCGATGAGAACGCCGTCGCTGGCGATGGCGGGGCTTCCCACCACTTCACCCTCGCTTGTATATGTCCAGCGCTCCGTGCCGGTGGCCGCATCGACAGCGCGCAGCTTGCCGTCCGAGCTTCCGAAGTAGACAACTCCCTCGGCCAGGGCGGGTGAGGAGAAGATGTAATCGCCGGTGGACACGGACCAGCGCTTCGTTCCGGTGGTCGCGTCGAGGGCGTAGAAGTTCTTGTTGTGGCTGCCGAAGTAGACCAGGCCGCCGGAGACCACGGGGGTGGAGGAGATCTGCTCTCCGGCGCCATCTGTACGGAACTTCCAGCGCTCCGAGCCGTCGGCAGTGTTCACCGCGAAGAAGGTTCCCTCGGTCCCGCCGATGAAGACGGTGCCGTCGGCCACGACGGGTGAGGAGTCGTGGAACGGCTCACCGCCGGCGAAAGCCCACAGCTGGTTTCCGGTTGCCTCGTCCAGTGCGTAGAGGTTGCCGTCGCGGCTGCCTACGTAGACGACGCCCTTGCTGACAGCAGGGGACGAGACGATGCGGTCCTTGGCGGTGAACGACCAGCGCTTCGTTCCCGTGGCAGCGTGCACGGCGTGCAGGACGTTGTCCCAGCCGCCGACGAACACTGTGTCGTCGGCAACCGTCACCCCGACCGGAGTCTCGTTGGCGCTGCCAGTGGTGTACTTCCAGAGAATCCCCCTGTCGTTGCCGGCGTGCAGAACACCGTCCATACCGACGTAGTAGAAGGTTCCGCCGGACACTGCCAGACCGCAAGGAATCGAATCGTCATCCAGGTGCAGCGTGGAACTTGCGGTTCCGCCGGAGGCGTCGAGCACCAACAGGTCCGTTGCTCCGGTCGAGTGGTCGATGGTCACGTAGTAGACCTTGCCGTCGCTGACGACGGGAGAGGTGAACACCCACGGTCCCTTGGGAATCGACCAGAGCACGGATGCCTTCGACGCTGCGGGTGGCTGCGTGCCGGCCGGGCCGCCATGCCCGTTGGTACTGCCGACAGGCGGGGGGGTCGGATTCCCTCCCGTCGACGAGGAGTCGCCACCGGCGATGAGCTGCACGCCGCCGTAGCCGGCGAGCGCCAGAATGAGAATGACCAGGGTGAGAACCGCGAGCGTCCAGGCGTCGCCGCTGCGGATGTTGTTGATGATCTGGTCGCGGCCGGCGAAGTTACCCCGGGCCTTGTTCCCTGTTCCCTGGATGGTGATGCCCCCACCGGAAGCGAAGTTGGCGGGCTGAGCCGGGGCGGGCGCCTCTTCCGGGGCGGGTATGACGCTGGTGAGCTGGACGACGAAGGGCTGGTCGGCGGCCATCACGATCACCAGGGCACTGTGGAGACCGGCCTGGGCTGCAGGCTCCTGCGGCGCCGCGTCGAACGCGGCCACGGCGGCACTCTGCCCGGCGCCCGTGAGCCGGGTGCGAACCAGATCGCCGACCAGCGAAGCGGCGGCGCTGCCGGCGCCGGTGGCAGCCGCTGTGGCTGCGGTTGCCATCAGCTGGACCACGGCCGAGGCAAGATCGTCTAACCCGCTCATCAAGATGTCCCCCTGGACGAAAACAGTCATGCCCATGCTTCCAGGCGGTCCGATGGCTCAAGCAGAAAGAAGCCCAATCGCAACCTGCACAGCTCCGTCCTGGCCAACGACCCGAACGCGAGGCCCGACCATCCCTTGGGGCCGACGGCACCGTGCCGCAGAGGCATCGCCGCATGGCGGCGGTCGAAGTCGGTCACGTACTACACAGGTAGGCAAACCACCTGAAACGCGGAAAGTTTGGCTATCCCCCAGGACGTCACCGCAGCTCGTGCGCGACCACCGCCCCCAGGGGGAACATGACCGCGTGGCATGGGGAATTACGTGAAGCTGATCATGTAGATCCTGGGGAATTGCGTGACCGTCGACAGCCTCGAAGGTCTTCGAGAAGGACCTCGCCGGTAATCCCCTTCCGTGGGGCGCCGACGCGAGGTCCGCCGAGCCGTCCCCGACCGCGCGGTATGAGGGTGCCGGGCACCGGGCTACGCGGTCCTGCGGGGCAGGCATCCCACCGCAGGTGTGCGGTACGGGTGTGGGCGGCGCCGTATACCTCGGTGGGCGAGGCCGGTCCGTGGTGAGCTCCCTGCGCCTGCACCAGCGCCTGCCACCGGACCGAGAGGGAAGTCTCGGCCGTTCCTCACTCTCGCTTCTGCGGGGTTCGATCGGCCTCGTCCAGGGCGGTACGCCACGCACCGGAGAGCGCGATCTTCTTGAGCTGGTCGAGTCCCAGAGCGGGTTCTGCGCGCGTTCGGGGAAGGCGGTAGGCCCTCGCGTTGAGTTCGTTGACGGCGACGCGCAGTCCGTCGGGGCGCCAGATGTCCACCGACCACCGGACCGCGCCTTCGCCTCCCTTTTCCGGGTGGCTCCGGGCGAGTTTCACGCGCACGCCGTCAGGTTCCGTGGTCGCCCCCTGGAAGAGCTTCGTCAGCGCCTCGTCATCCGGCTTCCATTGCTGCACCGTGACCGCGACCAGGCATTTGCCCTGCCCGTCGTCCACCGTCAGATGCCCGTAGCCCGGCGCTCCGCCGCTGTCCGCCGTCTGCAGGTGGCCGGGGAGCGTGCGGCTGATGACGTCGGTGATCTTGCTCGCGGGGAGGGACTGGAAGGACGGCGTCGAGGTGGAACCCCGGGGAGGTGCGGGCAGGGCGGCCAGTACGGGCTGCCACGCCGCTGAGACCGCGATGTCGGTGAGCTGTCGCACGCTCAACGGCGGAGTCGGGCGACTGGGAGAGGCGTTCCGGGCGTTCGGCGTGTTGGACTCCGAGACGGTGACCACGCTGCCGTCCCGGTCGGTGCGCACCACTGTCCATCGCCGGCCCGCGGACGGCTTGGTCTCGTCGGCCGGGGACTTGTCGAGGATGAGCGTGGTGCCGTCGTGGAGGTGTGTGAGGGTGCAGTGACTGAAGGGGTGCTCGGAGAGATCCGGGCATTGCGACAGCTGCGGCGGCAGTGGCAGCGGGAAGCGGCCCACCGAAGCCGACACCTGGCCGAGTCCGCCGCCATCCCTGTAGGTGAGGATCGCGGGCGCGAACGGTTCGTTCGCCCCGGCATCGGCCTCGGGCACGATCGAGCCCCCTCCCGACGGCAGCAAGGTTCGCAGAACCTGGTTCACCGAGTGCGGGCCGGGTTGGGTTCGGGACGAGGAGGAGGAATGGGCGGACGAGGAGGAGCAGCCGGCCACGAAGACCACGCAGGCCAGTGGCGCGGTCAGGGACGCGTACCGGGCGGTGCGCCGACGCGATGAGTCGACGGCGCCTTCGGCGGACACCCTCATACGGATCAACCTTTCAGCTCGGGTAGGTGAACTGGGCGCGGAGCAGCCCGATGCGGAGCCGCGCCCGCCGCTTCCGCTCCCGTACGCCCGGCCTCTGCGGTGCCTTCACAGCGGCGCGCAGGCACGTTCCCGCACCGGAACCACGTACGGCCCGAAGGAGGGGAAACGGCGCGAGAGAACGCGAAGGTACGACTAGCCTGGGATCACGCTCCACGCCGTCACGGCGGTCGGCATGACGACAACCGCGTGCGCCTCTGCCGTCTCCGCGCGGATGCGGCCGAGAAGCGTGTCCACGTCGCCGATCGTCTCCGCGAGCTCGCCGGCCCGGCAGCTGCCGGGCAGAGGCGCCTGGGACAGGGCACGGTAGGTCTGGACGACGAGAGGAAGCACCGTGTCGTCCTCGGTGCCGCCCATCGGTGTCGTCGCCGAGAGGTCGGGCGCGGTCAGGCCCGCCTGCCGGAACAGCGAGTAGAGGCGCGCGCCCGTTCCCAGGCTGCTGCCGTTCACCATGAGTGCTGCGGCAATGGTTTCCAGCACTGCGCCGGTCAGCGGGGTGTGGGGTTCCACCCGGAGCGGGAAGTTGTCGAAGTCCTGGAAGGCCACGAGCCCGCCGGGGCGGACCAGACCGGACAGCCGGCGCAGTGCGGTCACCGGGTCGGGCAGGTGTCCCAGAACCAGTCGGCCGATCACGGCGTCCACCGATCCGCCGAGTTCGCTGTCGACATCCATGTCGACGTCGGTGTCGGTGTCGACGTCTATGTCGACGTCGGGCAGGGTCATCCGCCGGAACGAGATCGTGGCCTCCCCGTCCCCGCCCCGGCTCAGCTTCGTGGGGCGGGCGCGCGCGACAACAACGGAGCGCGGTGGCGCGGCGACACCGGGGAACGAGCACGGGGGCCCGCCAGATCGGAAGCGGGGCGGGGGAGGG
>NZ_JBSGBF010000187.1:0-4782 GCF_053601115.1 Streptomyces sp. NPDC004788 | reverse complement strand
GGTGGAGTCGAGGACCACGCCGCGCGCAGTGTCGGGGCCGGCGTTGGTGAGCGTGTACGTGGCGACCGCGGCGCGGCTGAGATCAGCGTTACGCGGCGACGACCTCGACGCCGAGCTTCGCGACGACCTCGGCGTGCAGACGCACGGAGACCTGGTGCGAGCCCAGGGTCTTGATCGGCGAGCCGAGCTCGACGCGACGCTTGTCGACGTCCGGGCCACCCGCGGTCTTGATCGCGGCGGCGACGTCGGCCTGGGTCACGGAACCGAAGAGACGGCCGGCCTCGCCGGAGCGAACGGCCAGACGGACCTTCGTGCCCTCGAGCTTGGCCTTGACCTCGTTGGCCTGCTCGATGGTCGCGATCTCGTGGATCTTGCGGGCGCGGCGGATCTGCGCCACGTCCTTCTCGCCACCCTTGGTCCAGCGGATCGCGAAACCGCGCGGGACCAGGTAGTTGCGAGCGTAGCCGTCCTTGACGTCAACGACGTCGCCGGCAGTGCCGAGGCCGGAGACCTCGTGGGTGAGGATGATCTTCATTTTTCGGTCACCCTTCCCTTAGCGCGCGGTGGACGTGTAGGGCAGCAGCGCCATCTCACGGCTGTTCTTGACGGCCGTGGCGACGTCACGCTGGTGCTGCGTGCAGTTGCCGGTCACGCGACGGGCACGGATCTTGCCGCGGTCGGAGATGAACTTCCGCAGCATGTTCGTGTCCTTGTAGTCGACGTACGCGACCTTGTCCTTGCAGAACGCGCAGACCTTCTTCTTAGGCTTGCGCACAGGCGGCTTCGCCATGGTGTTTCTCCTGTGTGATCAAGAAGTTTGGGTACGAGCTGCTTCCGGGGCGCAGGCCCTAGAAGGGGGGCTCGTCCGAGTAGCCGCCGCCGGAGTTGCCACCCCAGCCACCGCCGCCGCCCTGCTGGCCGCCGGACGGGGCGCTGGAGGCCCAGGGGTCGTCGGAGGGAGCTCCGCCACCCTGCTGGCCGCCGCCGGAGTTGCCACCCCAGCCACCGCCGCCACCCTGCTGACCGCCGCCGCCGTAGCCGCCCTGACCACCGCGACCGGTGGTACGGGTGACCTTGGCCGTGGCGTTGCGCAGGCTGGGACCGACTTCCTCGACATCCAGCTCGTAGACCGTGCGCTTGACGCCCTCGCGGTCCTCGTAGGACCGCTGCTTCAGACGGCCCTGCACGACGACGCGCATGCCCTTCTGAAGGGACTCGGCGACGTTCTCCGCCGCCTGACGCCAGACCGAGCAGGTCAGGAACAGGCTCTCGCCGTCCTTCCACTCGTTGGTCTGACGGTCGAAGGTGCGGGGAGTGGACGCGATGCGGAACTTCGCGACCGCCGCACCGGACGGGGTGAAGCGCAGCTCGGGGTCTTCGACAAGGTTGCCGACGACCGTGATGACGGTCTCGCCTGCCATGGGTGAACCTCTCGGCGGGATTGCTTACGGCTGCTTACTGCTACTCGGACCCGAGAACCTTTGAGCGGAAGCTCAGTGGGTCTCGGGGCGGAGGACCTTGGTCCGGAGGACCGACTCGTTCAGGTTCATCTGGCGGTCGAGCTCCTTGACGACCGCAGGCTCGGCCTGCAGGTCGATGACCGAGTAGATGCCCTCGGGCTTCTTCTTGATCTCGTAGGCGAGACGACGACGGCCCCAGGTGTCGACCTTCTCGACCTTTCCGTTGCCCTCACGGACGACGGAGAGGAAGTTCTCGATCAGCGGGGAGACAGCGCGCTCCTCGAGATCGGGGTCGAGGATGACCATCACCTCGTAGTGACGCATGTGGAACCCACCTCCTTTGGACTCAGCGGCCACGGTCGTTCCGTGGCAGGAGGGTCGTGATGCGTAAGCAACGGTGTCGGCGACCGCGGGTCCTGGACGGACCTGGGCAGACACCGGTGCAGACCGTACAGAGTACCTGCACATCGCCCTGCGGTTGAAATCCGGTGGTGAGGGGACGCAATCTGTACACAACGGATGTCGGCGGCGTCACGGACGCCGCCGTCCGGCAGCCACGCCAGGAGGTGCCACATGGCCCAGGCAATGCGACCCGATCCCGGACACTCCCTCTTCGCCACCGACGGCAAGCCCCATCCGCTCCAGGACACCCTGATGGCCGTGACCCTGGCGCTCGGCGTCCTCTCCTTCGTCACGGGGTTCTTCGACAACCTGCACCTGCTGGCTTCGTGGACCGGACTGATCGGCATCCTCACCGGCGCCTACGGCCAGTTCATCTCCGTCACGACCCGCGAACGCTTCCTCCTGGTCATCGGACTGGGTGCCGCCGGGGTGGGCTTCTACCTCGGCATGGCCCACGGCGGCCTCTTCGGCGGAGTGATCAGCTAGACGTGGCCATTCGGGGTGCTCCAAGGTCGCAGTAGGCTTCGGCGCGAGAGCCGGAGCCCCTGACCGATGGGGACACACCTGCCGAGGAGCGCCCCGACATGAGCCTGACCCTGAGGACCATCAGCCGAGAGCAGCATCTGGCGTTCATCCAGAGCCAGCCCGCGGCGAGCCACTGCCAGGTCCCGGCGTGGGCTGACGTGAAGACCGAGTGGCGCTCGGAGAACCTCGGCTGGTTCGACAAGTCCGGCGAACTCGTCGGCGCCGGCCTGGTGCTCTACCGCCAGCTGCCGAAGATCAAGCGCTACCTCGCCTATCTCCCCGAGGGCCCGGTCATCAACTGGTACGCGCCGAACCTGGAGGACTGGCTGCAGCCGATGCTGGCGCACCTCAAGAACCAGGGCGCGTTCTCCGTGAAGATGGGTCCGCCGGTCGTCATCCGCCGCTGGGACGCGGCCGCGATCAAGTCCGGCATCCAGGACCCGGACGTCAAGCGCCTGCGCGACGTCGAGGCCACCCACATCGAGCCGCGCGCCTTCGAGGTGGCCGACCGGCTGCGCAAGATGGGCTGGCAGCAGGGCGAGGACGGCGGCGCCGGCTTCGGTGACGTCCAGCCCCGCTACGTCTTCCAGGTGCCGCTCGCGGGCCGCTCGCTCGACGAGGTCCTCAAGGGCTTCAACCAGCTGTGGCGCCGCAACATCAAGAAGGCCGAGAAGGCCGGCGTCGAGGTCGTGCAGGGCGGCTACGAGGACCTCGCCGAGTGGCAGCGGCTGTACGAGATCACCGCCGTCCGCGACAAGTTCCGGCCGCGCCCGCTGTCGTACTTCCAGCGCATGTGGACCGTCCTCAACAACGAGGACCCCAACCGCATGCGGCTCTACTTCGCCCGCCACAACGGCGTGAACCTCTCCGCGGCCACCATGCTCGTCGTCGGCGGCCACGTCTGGTACTCGTACGGCGCCTCCGACAACATCGGCCGCGAGGTCCGGCCCTCGAACGCCATGCAGTGGCGGATGCTGCGCGACGCCTACGCGATGGGCGCCACCGTCTACGACCTGCGCGGCATCTCGGACTCGCTGGACGAGACCGACCACCTCTTCGGCCTGATCCAGTTCAAGGTCGGCACCGGCGGCGAGGCCGTGGAGTACGTGGGCGAGTGGGACTTCCCGCTCAACAAGCTCCTGCACAAGGCCCTGGACATCTACATGTCGCGCCGCTGACGACCCGTCGCCCGGCTGACGACACGACGAGGCTTGCGTAGTCTCGTCACCCAGCCTCGTACACACTTTTGACCCACCGCAGCCACCAGAAAGGTCCCGGGCCGGCCATGGCGCTCTCCCTCTACGTCGACACCGCTCGCTGGCGGGCGCACCAGAAGACCGTCATCGACCAGTTCCCGGGGGTCATCCCGGTCTGCAAGGGCAACGGCTACGGCTTCGGCCACGAGCGGCTCTCGGACGAGGCCGGCCGCTTCGGCGCCGACATGCTCGCGGTGGGCACCACGTACGAGGCCGCCAGGATCAAGGACTGGTTCAGCGGCGACCTGCTCGTCCTCACCCCGTTCCGGCGGGGCGAGGAGCCGGTGCCGCTGCCGGACCGGGTGATCCGCTCCGTGTCGTCCGTGGACGGCGTGCGCGCCCTGGTGGGCGCCCGGGTCGTCATCGAGTGCATGAGCTCGATGAAGCGGCACGGAGTCCGCGAGGAGGAGCTGCCCCAGCTGCACGCGGCCATCGAGGACGTGCGCCTGGAGGGCTTCGCCCTGCACCTGCCGCTCGACCGCCCGGACGGCACGGACGCCGTCGAGGAGGTCATCGCCTGGATGGACCGGCTGCGGGCCGCCCGGCTGCCGCTGCACACCATGTTCGTCAGCCACCTGCGCGCCGAGGAGCAGGCCCGGCTGCAGCAGCAGTTCCCGCAGACCCGGTTCCGCGCCCGCATCGGCACCCGGCTGTGGCTGGGCGACCACGAGGCCACCGAGTACCGCGGCGCGGTCCTCGACGTCACCCGCGTCGCCAAGGGCGACCGCTTCGGCTACCGCCAGCAGAAGGCCGCCTCCGACGGCTGGCTCGTGGTGGTCGCCGGCGGCACCTCGCACGGCGTCGGCCTGGAGGCCCCGAAGGCGATGCACGGCGTGATGCCGCGTGCCAAGGGCGTGGCCCGCGCCGGTCTCGCCACCGTCAACCGCAACCTGTCGCCGTTCGTCTGGGCCGGCAAGCAGCGCTGGTTCGCCGAGCCGCCGCACATGCAGGTGTCCATCCTGTTCGTGCCGGCCGACGCCCAGGAGCCCCGGGTCGGCGACGAGCTGGTGGCCCATCTGCGGCACACCACCACCCAGTACGACCGGCTCGTCGAGCGCTGAGCCGGCCGGCACCTGACACGGCAGCGGCCACGGGTCACGGAGGGCATGGCAACTCCCTGGGGACGGAGGTGAATTGAC
>NZ_JBSGBF010000186.1:0-4790 GCF_053601115.1 Streptomyces sp. NPDC004788 | reverse complement strand
GGCGTTTGCGCTGCTCCCGAAGGGCGACACCCAGGGCCCCGCGACACCACGTCCGGGCAACGTAGGCTTGGGGTTGTCCTAACGGAGGTTGGTGGACACGAACAAGGACAACCCGCAACGGCAGGTGCGGTTGAGCTTCCTGGGCTGATCGAGCCGGTCGAGATCATCGTGGATGTGGCCGCCAATTCTAAACGCCTCCTCGAACTTGGGGCGGACCCGCACCCGGGTGCTGATCTTCTCGCTGAAGATCTTGTCCCTCGGGACGCCGTGCTTGCCTGAGCGCGTCGAGCTGGGAGTCGAGTTCCTGCCCGAGCGTCGAGCACCGTGCGTACCCAATGCGGATGTCCGCGCTCGGCAGGTCCGGGTCGATCGGCGCCGGCGGCGGGGTGCCCGGCCGCCGAGGCCGGCCCGGTCCGCGGTCGGCGGGAGTCGGCACCGCAACGCCTTCTTCAGCCGGGGCACCATCGTGAAGCGGCGGGTGTGGTAGGCGGAGGCGACGGCGCCGCCGCGGGAGCGGCACGGCGAGCCGGGCTGAGCGTCACACTGCGGACAGGCGTGCTGTTCGACGTCGTCCGCGTCCGACCGGTCGGTCGGGGAACGTTTATGAGAGGACGTGGCTTCGGCCGGCGAGCTTCGGCAGCTGAGGTGCTTGGTGTTCAGCGAGGTGGCGTTACCAGGCCGATCTCGTAGGCGGTGATGACAAGCTGGACTCGGTCGCGAGCTTCGAGTTTGGTGAGTAGCCGCGCTACGTGTGCCTTTGCGGTGGCCACGCTGATGTAGAGCTGGGCGGCGATCTCGCTGTTGGACATGCCGCGTCCGACGAGGGTCAGTACCTCGCGTTCCCGCTCGGTGATGTTCCCGACCGGTCGTGGGTGCGGGGCTGGTTCGGGGCGGGCGGCGAACTCTGCGATCAGGCGGCGCGTGACGCTCGGCGCGATCAGGGCGTCTCCGGCGGCGACCACGCGGATCGCCCCGAGGATGTCGTCCAGTGCCATGTCCTTGACGAGGAATCCGCTCGCACCCGCTCGGAGCGCGCCATAGATGTACTCGTCGTCGTCGAACGTGGTGAGGATAAGGACGCGCGTCGCTCCAGCCGCTGCTGTGATCCGCCCAGTGGCTTCGATGCCGTCCATGCCTGGCATGCGGATGTCCATCACCGCAACGTCGGGCTCCGTGTTCCGGACCAGCTGTACCGCTTCGGCGCCGGTTCCAGCCTCGCCCACGACATCTATGTCGGGGGCGTCGGCCATCAGAACGCGCAGACCGCTGCGGACCAGTGGCTGGTCATCGGCGAGCACGACGCGGACCGTCATGAGATGTGCACTCCTTCGGAGAGGGGGAGCCTGGCTGCCACGCGAAAGCCGCCCTCGCGGCGAGGCCCGGCGGTGAACTGGCCGCGTAGCAGGGTGACGCGTTCCCGCATTCCGGTGATGCCGTATCCGGTGCCGGAGGTGGAGCCGCCGCGGCCGTCGTCGGCGACCTCGATGGTCAGTTCACCGCCTTGGTAGCCGATGGTGACGCGGCAGTCGGGGATGTCCGCGTGGCGTACGACGTTGGTGAGGGCTTCCTGGACGATCCGGAAGGCGGCCAGGTCGATATCGGGGGGTAGGGGCCGTCGTTCTCCGAGCCATCGCACGTCGACATGGACGCCCGCGTCCTTCGTTGACGCGGTCAGCCGGTCGAGGTCGGCCAGCCCCGGGGCAGGCTCGCGCGGCGCGGCCTCCGCCCCGGGGCCCGGTTCTGTGCGGCGCAGTGCGCCCAGGGTGCGCCGCAGCCCGGCGAGGGTTTCCCTGCTGGTCTCTTCGATGGTGGCCAGCGCGTTGCGGGCCTCGTCCGGCTGTGTGTCGATGACCCGGCGGCCCACGCCTGCCTGGATGGCGATGACGCCGATGCTGTGCGCGATCATGTCGTGCAGCTCACGGGCGATCCGGAGCCGTTCGGCGGCGACGGCCTGGGCGGCGGTCTGCGAGCGCAGTGCCGCGGCGTGTTCTCGGCGTTCGCGAACCGAATGGCCGGTCATCCAGGCGGCGGCGAGCGCCAGGACGAGGACCACGACCGTGCGGGCGAAGCCGTCCGCCCCGGTTCCGAGGCGTGCGGCAAAGCCGACCTGCACGCCGAGCGTCGTGAGGGCAGCGGTGACCGCGATGCGGCGAGGCCGGGTGGCCACGATGTATCCGATGGCGAGGTCGTTTGCCAGAACCAGCAGATACACGACTTGCCAGAAGGGGGTTGTCGTCGCCGTGACGTACGTACCCAGGAGCATCAGGGCCAGGGCCGGCAGTGGGCGGCGGCGCAGCAGTCCGAGAGGCAGGACCGTGACCGCGGCCCCCGAGACGAAGGGCAAGCCGGGGGAGTCGAAAATTGTGCCGCGTGTCGCGAAGAACAGCGCGAACGGGTAGGCGATCGCCCCGCACCAGGCCAGAGCCGCCCGCGCGGCCGGCCGCAGGTGCCAGGACAGCAGGGGACGCGGCTTGGCGGACATGGGGCGATCGTAATCGCCTGACCAGCGGCGAAACATTGGCCCGTGGGCGTACGCCCACGGGATACCAGCCCTCCCGCGAGTGCAGCCGACGGGCCGATGCCGGACGGACGCTCTCTCCGGCACCGTTGGCCGGGTGATCGAAGTCAACGAACTGACCAAGCGATACGGCAAGGCCACTGCCGTCAACGGCCTGACTTTCACCGTGCGCCCCGGGCACGTCACCGGGTTCCTCGGTCCCAACGGTGCCGGCAAGAGCACCACGCTGCGCATGCTCCTCGGCCTGACCGAACCCACCAGCGGCACCGCCACTATCGACGGTCACCTGTTCCGGGACCACCCGCGCGGCCTGCGCCACGCCGGTGCCCTGCTCGACGCCCATGACGTCCATGGCGGTCGCAGCGCAGTGGCCTACCTGTCCGCCCTGGCCCGCAGCAACGGTATCCCGCGGCGCCGGGTGGACGAGGTCCTTGAGGAGGTAGGACTGGCTCCTGCGGCCCGGCGCCGCATCGGCGGGTTCTCCCTGGGCATGAAGCAGCGGCTCGGCATCGCCACGGCTCTGCTCGGCGACCCTCCGGTGCTGCTGTTCGACGAGCCGGTCAACGGCCTGGACCCGGAGGGCGTGCGGTGGGTACGCGGTCTGTTCAGGCGGCTGGCCGCCGAGGGGCGCACCGTGTTCGTCTCCAGCCACCTGATGAGCGAGATGCAGAACACCGCCGAGCACCTGATCGTCATCGGCCGGGGCGAGCTGATCGCCGACGAGAGCGTGACGGAGTTCGCGGCCCGCGGAACCCGCCAGAGCGTGACCGTGCGGACACCCGACCCCGCCGCGCTGGCAGCTGTGCTCGAAGCCGAGGGCGCTTCGGTACAACCCGATGGCGCGGGCGCAGAGAAGTGGCTCACCGTGACCGGCCTGAGCGCGGCCCGCATCGGGGAACTCGCCTCCCACCACCGCATCGTGCTTCTTGAGCTGGCCACCCGCACCTCCTCACTGGAGGAGGCGTTCATGGAACTCACCGCCGACAGCGTCGAATACCTCGCAGGAGAATCCCGATGACCTCGACCACCACACAGCAGACGGGGGCCTCGACCGCCGTGCGCGCCGCCGAGCCCGGCGCCCGCTTCCGGGACCTCCTTGCCGCCGAGTGGATCAAGCTCTGGTCGCTGCGGTCCATTTCCTGGGCGTTCGGGATCAGCGCGCTGGTCATCATCGCCATCAACATCAGCGCGGCCGTCGCGGACTACAACAACTGGCCGACCTACAACGAAGGGATCCGGGCCCTCTTCGTTCCGATCTGGGCCATGCGGGACGCCTTCACCATCGGCGCCTGCATGGTCCTGATACTCGCCACCGGCAGCATCGGCGCCCTCACGGTCGTCGGCGAGTACAGCACCGGACAGATCCGCACGACTTTCGCGGCAGTGCCGGCCCGCCGATCGGTCGTAGCGGCCAAGATGGCCGTCGTGACGGCAGTCATGCTCGTATACGGCACGGTCGTCGCGGGAACCTCGTTCGGCGTGACACAGGCCATCCTGTCCGGTCGGGGCATCGGCCTGTCCCTCGGCTACCCCGGAGCGCTCCGCGCCGTCGCGGCGTCCGCCCTGCTCGCTCCGGTGTGCGCGCTCGTCGGGATGGGACTCGGCGCCCTCATCCGGCACACCGCAGCCACCCTCGTGACGTTCACCGGAATCCTTCTGCTGCTGCCGTTCCTCCTCAACGACCGCCACCGCTGGTCATCCGCCATCCTTCACGCCCTGCCCCGCAGTGCGTGGGAACGACTGGTGCAGATGGGCGACCCCTTCGGATCGGCCCCCTACCCGGCGACCATCAGCGGATCGTGGATCGTGTACGCGGCCTGGCCCCTCGCCGCAGCAGTGGTCGCTGTGGTCGCCGTCCGCCGGCACGATCTGTGAGCCCGCAGGGCCTGGCTGCCAAAG
Organism: Streptomyces sp. NPDC004788; assembly: GCF_053601115.1. Lineage (NCBI taxonomy): Bacteria > Bacillati > Actinomycetota > Actinomycetes > Kitasatosporales > Streptomycetaceae > Streptomyces > Streptomyces sp. NPDC004788. Next base: position 373 of record NZ_JBSGBF010000186.1, on the reverse strand, counting down.
ACGTACACCGGGCCGTTGCAGCAGGCTCTTGGTCCGTACCCGAGGGGTGCCAGGCGGGAGTGTGACGGCTCCGCCCCGCGCTCAGGCTTCCGGCCTGGTCGTGCCACGCGGTGGTGAGATCGTCGTAGCCGGCCGCGGAGACCTCCAGATGACCGCACCGGACGCGAATCTGACGGCGGGCGAGATCCTCATCGTCAACGAGACCTACGTCCGGCAGCAGCCGGTACTCGATCAGGAGGGCCGCCGATACCTTCCCGCGGCAAGCGCTGCGAAGACCTCGCAGTTCCGTCCCGTGCGCGTGATCATCCCCCCGTCGGTGCTGCACTTCCTGTCTACGTCTCCGGCCCGGCTGCCGCGAGCTGGGTGCGGCGAG
>NZ_JBSGBF010000185.1:0-4872 GCF_053601115.1 Streptomyces sp. NPDC004788 | reverse complement strand
GCCCCGCGGGGCGGCGCCGCCCCGCACCTGGGCGGCCCGCCGCGCCCCGCGCCGGGCCGCGCGGGGGGGGGGCCCTGCCCCCCCCCCCCCCCGCTCGTACGACCCGCGCCCGCCCTACCAGACGACGGGCAGCCGGAGGATTCCCTGGACCGAGCCGCCCGGCTTGGTGCCGAGCCGCTCCACGGGTTCGGCGAGGCGCAGCCCCGGGAGGCGTACGGCCAGTTCGTACAGGGCGATCTCCAGCTCGGCGCGGGCCAGGTTCTGCCCGATGCACTGGTGGATGCCGTACCCGAAGGCGAGGTGTCCACGGGCGCGGCGCCCGAGGTCGAGTCGGTCGGGCTCGGGGAAGACCTCCGGTGCCCGGTTGGCGGCCGCGTTCGGCAGATAGACCGCGTCGCCCTCCCGGATCACCTGCCCGGCGATCTCGATGTCCGCGGCGGCGACGCGCTGGAGCTCGTCGGCGACCGACAGGAACCGCAGCAGCTCCTCGACGGCGTCGCTCGCACCGCTCTCGTCGGCACGGAGCCGGTCGAGCTCCTCGGGGTGTTCGAGCAGGGTGAGGATGCTCAGCGCGATCATGTTGGCGGTGGTCTCGTGGCCGGCGACCAGCAGGAACATGGCGATGGAGGCCAGTTCCGCCCTGCTCAGCTCCCCGGTCGCCAGCCGGTCGGTGATCAGCTCTCCGAGCAATCCGTCCCCGGGCTCGGCCACCTGGCCCTCGATCAGCTCCTCGAAGTACCGGACGAGCGCGCCGGCGGCCACGGCGGCCTCCTGCGCGGTACTGGTGGCGTGGAGCATCCGGCGGGTCTGCTCCTCGAAGAACTCGTGGTCCGTGTACGGCACTCCGAGGAGTGCGCAGATGACGGTGGACGGCACCGGCAGCGCGAACTCCGGAACCAGGTCGGCCTCCCGGCGCCCGCCGGCGAGCAGCGCGTCGACCCGTTCCGAGACGGTCCGCCGGATGGCCGGGCGCAGGGCGTTGACGCGCTTCACGGTGAAGCTCGGGATGAGCATGCGGCGCTGCACGCCGTGCTCGGGCGGGTCCATCCCGACGAGCGCGACGAGCTTGGCGGCGGACATCCGGGGCACGAGCACGGGAAAGTCCGGACGGGACCGGTCGGAGGACAGCCGTGGATCGACGAGCAGCTGCCGGGTCTCGGCGTATCCGGTGACGGCCCAGGCGGTACGCCCGTCGTACAACCGGACCCGGGCGAGCGGCCCGTCCTGACGCAGTGCGTCGTAGCCGGCGGGCGGGTGGTACGGGCACTGGCGGGACATGGGGAACGCGGGCAGCATGGGGCCCCCTGGTTTCCGGGACGGCGGACGACAGGACGCCCGCGAGGACGCGCCATCCTCCGCACCCCCGTTAAAGCCCTTCTAAAGGAAGCGTCACGCGTGCCGGTTCGCAGGCTGGTTCGCAGTTCCCAGGCCGCGGACGCCCCGGCCGGCCGGGGGCAACCCGGCGTGACGCCTCGATGCCTTACAGTGCATGAGCGTGATCAAACATTCTTTCGGGCGCGGGCCCGTACTCGGACTGGCGGTCATGATGCTGGCCGCGTTCCTCGTGTGGGGGCAGGCCGGCTCGGCGCAAGCCGCGTACACCGACTGCCCGGCCAAGACGTTCTGTCTCTACACGCAGACCGGCGGCAACGGCGAGATGGTCTCCTTCTCGCCCCAGGACGGTCCCGTGCTCGACTACGGCACCGTCGAGACGCTGAAGGACAAGACCTTCCGGTCGTTCCGCAACAACACCACCTCCTGGACCTGCCTCTACGACGACCCCGGCTACGGCGGGACGGACATCCAGGCCGTCCTTCCCGAGCACACCGGCGGCGATCTGGCCCTGGGCGCCGACGGTCTGCCCAAGGTGACCGTGGGCTCCCACAAGTTCGCCGCGTCGAAGTCGCTCTGCCGAACCGGGTTCGAGCGCTGCAAGGCCACGTGGGTGTGCATCTTCCAGGGCCCCAGCGGGCGCGGCGTCGCGGGCGTGACCTCCCAGCCCGACAAGACCCTCGGCAGCGGTGTCGAGGGCAACTCCGACTACGGCGTGAGCTGGGACGACAAGATCGTGTCCGTCGCGAACCGGTCGAACAGCGTCGCCTGCTTCTATCCGCTGCCCGACTACAAGGGAACGTGGCAGGACGGCGGTGCGGCGTATCGCGCGTACGTCGTCCTGCCCGGCGAGGAGACCACCCTGCCCCGCGTCTACCAGGCGTCGATCAGCTCCCACAAGCTCGCCGACGCGGAATCGAAGTGCTGAGGATGAAGACGACCACGAGGTCCACCGAACGTGCCCGCATGCGCCGCCTCGCGGCCCTGCCCGCCGCCCTGGCGATGCTGGCCCTGACCCAGAGCGCGGCGGCAGCCGTCGACGACCCCACCACGAACGGCGTCCCATCGGTCCTGGACGGCCTGACACCCCACCACATTCCGGTGGCGGACGGAGTCGAGCGGACCACCTACTCCAGCGAGTCCTCCGACATCGTCGTCCGCGTGGCGGTCATCGACCCGGACCTCGGCGCGGTCTCGCTGGGCAGCACGGTGGGCGCCGGGGCGAGCGTGCGGGAACCCGTCACCAAGATGCTGGGCACCGTCGGCACCACCACGAAGAACGCGCCCTACCTCGGTGTCAACGGCGGGTACTCCGTCTCCACCAAGGACCAGGACGACGCGACCGGCAAGAACATCTCCGAGGAGCGGTCCGTCCCGATGGTGACCTCCGTCCAGGAGGACGTCGTGCAGGGCGCCGCCTGCCTGGACGGGCAGAACTCCGTCGTCATCCAGCACGACCGGCCCCACTTCACCAGCATCACGACCCGGCTCACGCTCACGTCCGACAGGAACACCGCGGACACCGCCGACGACCCGACCGCCTGGACGATCGACGGCGTCAACCGGTATCCGGGCTGGATCCCGTTCTGCCGGCAGGAGAGCACCGACCACGTCCTCCCCCACCAGACGGACGAGAACGGCGACGTCTACTACGTCGACCAGTACGGCCGCAAGATCAACAGCGGCCCCTACTACGAGGACGAGAGCGAGATCGTCGTCTTCACCTCCGCCTACGGTCAGAAGACGCCGACGCCCCGGCACACCCCGTTCGTGGCGGCGGACGACGCCGACGGCGTCGAGGTCGCCGTCGACGCCTCGGGCCACGTCGTAGAGGTGAAGTCCCCGCGCGGCGGGATGGACGTGCCTCCCAACGGCATGGTGCTGCAAGGCATCGGCGACCAGGCCGGCGGCGGCGCACGATGGCTCAGGGACAACGCCGTGGAGGGCGCGAAGCTCACCTACACGCAGCAGGTCACCGACCTCGGCGTCGTCGACGACCCGACCGACGACCAGGTCGTCGCCCTCGACCCCGCGCATCCCTCCCTCGACGTCGTCAACGGCACCCACGCGCTGCTGCGGAACGCGAGGATCGTGACCACACCGTCCGCCAACACCGCGCTGGACCCGCGCACCGCGATCGGTGCCGACGGCTACGGGCGTACGATCCTGGTCAACGTCTCGGCCGCCACCGACGGCGTGCGCCTCGGCGTGCCGATCTACGACCTCGCGAAGATCATGGAGGATCTCGGCGCCGTCGACGCCCTCAACCTGGACGGCGGCGGTTCCTCCACGTTCGTCGTCGACGGGCAGGTGAAGAACGTGCTTTCCGACGCGGGCGGCGTCGAACGTCCCGTCTACGACAGCGTCTACGCCGGGCGGGCCGGGCACGCCCTGCCGTCCACCGGCTGACCGCTCCCGTGCGCGCTGTCGCTCTGCGCCCTCGCCCTCGCCCTCGCCCGGAGCAACAGCGCGCACGCGATCTGCTCGTCACGTCCCGCGGCTGCTCTTCACCATCTCCGGGCGCCGTTCTCTGTTCCTGATCTTCCCCGGGCTCGCGATCTTCATTACCGTGCATGCGTCCAACCTCTTCGGGGACGGCGTGCGTGACGCGCTCGCCCCGGAGGGCTCGCGCTGACCGTACGCCGCTCCCCCGCAAGACCAGCCCCTGCCGCTGTCGACAGGAGGCGAATCCCCCAACGGCGGACCACCACAAGCGGATCCGCCACTACTTCGGAGGTTGCTCGTCATGACTTTGGACAGATCCCAGAGGCGCAGAGTCGCCGCGGGTGCGCTGCTCGCGGCGGCCACGATGGTCGTCACCACCGCCTGTGGCGGCGGCAGCGGCGGCGACAAGGGCAAGGACAGTGCGCCCGGCTTCAACGCCGCGGTGAACAAGGTCGCCAGCGCCTCCGCCAAGAAGGGCGGCGAGCTGAAGTTCATCGGTGCGCAGGAGGCCGACAGCTGGGACCCGCAGCGCGGTTACTACACCTTCATGTGGAACTTCTCCCGTTACTACGCGCGCCAGTTGGTCACCTTCAAGCCCGTCCCCGGCGCCGGGTCCACCGAGCCGGTCCCGGACCTCGCCACCGACACCGGCAAGGTCTCGGCCGACGGCCTGACCTACACCTTCACGCTGAAGGACGGGGTCACCTGGGAGGACGGCAAGCCGATCACGTCCAAGGACGTCAAGTACGGCATCGAGCGCATCTGGGCGCAGGACGTCATCTCCGGCGGGCCGGTCTACCTGCAGCGAGCCCTCGACCCCAAGGGTGAGTACAAGGGTCCGTACAAGGACACCGCCCCGGACAGGCTCGGCCTTGCGGCCATCCAGACGCCGGACGACAAGACCATCGTCTTCAAGCTGCCGGTCGCGAACGGTGACTTCCTGCAGATGCTGGCCATGCCGACCGCGTCCCCGGTCCGCCAGGACAAGGACACCAAGGCCCAGTACGGCCTGCACCCGTTCTCCTCGGGCCCGTACAAGTGGGACTCGTACACCCCGAACAAGTCGCTGAAGCTGGTCCGCAACGACAAGTGGGA
>NZ_JBSGBF010000184.1:0-4959 GCF_053601115.1 Streptomyces sp. NPDC004788 | reverse complement strand
AACCTCGCCAACGAGGCCGCCCTCCTCGCCGTCAAGCGCCAGCAGCCGGCCGTCACCCGGTCCGACCTCTCCGACGCCCTGGAGAAGCGGTCGTGCAGTCCGCGCCCGTCGCGGTCCCAGATGAGGGCCGGGATCGCGAGGCAGACCAGGGCGGAGCGGAGCAGCGCGCGGAGCGGGTTGAGGCGGCCGCCGTGCGCGGAGACGACGCGCAGCCGGAAGAGCAGCTTGCCCGGCGTGGCGCCGACGGTGCCGACGGTCAGCGCGCTCAGGACGAACAGGATGAGCACGGCCCAGTTGCCGGTCGACTGTCCGTAGTGGTGGGTGAGGAGACCGTATGCGATCAGCATGCAGAGGGCCCAGTCGACGGCGAGGGCGCCGAGGCGGCGGCCGGGGCGGGCGATCGAGCCGGGCCCCTCCTCGGGCAGACCGAGCTGCTGCCCGCGGTAGCCGAAGTCCACGCCTGCTTCTTCGGCCGCGGCGCGGGGGCCGGAGAGCCATGATCCGAGTGCTTGCCTGTTGTCCACCCGACCACGGTACTGCGCCCGTTTTTGATCACTTCGGCCTGGGTCGGCGGGCGCGTGCGGCGCGGTTCCGCGCACCCGGCCCGGTTAACTTCGACGAAACAAATGGGTCATGCTTGAGAAATGCCGCATGCCTATGGTCGGGTCCAGCGTGAGCCATCCGCACTGGCCACATGACCGAGCTGCAACCCCGCCCCTCCCCGGGCCGGGAGTAGGAGGAGTTGGATGTCCGAGAAGCACGGGTTCCAGAACGCCGACGAGGTCAAGAAGTTCATCAAGGACAACGACGTCAAGATGGTCGACGTCCGGTTCTGTGACCTTCCGGGCGTGATGCAGCACTTCACGATCCCGGCGACGGCCTTCGACCCGGCGGAGGAGCTCGCCTTCGACGGTTCGTCGATCCGCGGTTTCCAGGCCATCCACGAGTCCGACATGGCGCTCCGCGCCGACCTGTCGACGGCGCGCGTGGACCCCTTCCGCCGCGACAAGACGCTGAACATCAACTTCTTCATCCACGACCCGATCACGGGCGAGCAGTACAGCCGTGACCCGCGCAACATCGCGAAGAAGGCCGAGGCGTACCTCGCCTCCACCGGCATCGCCGACACCGCGTACTTCGGCCCCGAGGCCGAGTTCTACGTGTTCGACTCGGTCCGCTTCGAGACCTCCGCGAACCAGGGCTTCTACCACATCGACTCCGAGGCCGGCGCCTGGAACACCGGTGCGGAGGAGAACAACCGCGGCTACAAGGTCCGCTACAAGGGCGGCTACTTCCCGGCCCCGCCGGTCGACCACTTCGCCGACCTGCGTTCGGAGATCTCCCTGGAGCTGGAGAACGTCGGCCTGCAGGTCGAGCGCCAGCACCACGAGGTCGGCACCGCCGGCCAGGCCGAGATCAACTACAAGTTCAACACGCTGCTGGCCGCGGCCGACGACCTGATGCTCTTCAAGTACATCGTGAAGAACGTCGCCTGGCGCAACGGCAAGACCGCGACCTTCATGCCGAAGCCGATCTTCGGCGACAACGGCTCGGGCATGCACGTCCACCAGTCGCTGTGGTCGAACGGCGACCCGCTGTTCTACGACGAGGCCGGCTACGCGGGCCTGTCGGACACCGCCCGCTACTACATCGGCGGCATCCTCAAGCACGCCCCGTCGCTGCTCGCCTTCACCAACCCGACGGTGAACTCGTACCACCGCCTGGTCCCGGGCTTCGAGGCCCCGGTCAACATGGTGTACTCGCAGCGCAACCGCTCCGCCGCCATGCGCATCCCGATCACGGGCTCGAACCCGAAGGCCAAGCGCGTCGAGTTCCGCGCGCCGGACCCGTCCTCGAACCCGTACCTCGCCTTCTCGGCGCTGCTCCTCGCGGGCCTCGACGGCATCAAGAACAAGATCGAGCCGCTGGAGCCGATCGACAAGGACCTGTACGAGCTGGCTCCGGAGGAGCACGCCAACGTCCCGCAGGTCCCGACCAACCTCGAGGCCGTCCTCTCCGCCCTGGAGGAGGACAACGAGTACCTGCAGGCCGGCGGCGTCTTCACGTCCGACCTGATCGAGACCTGGATCGACTACAAGCGCACCAACGAGATCGCCCCGATCCAGCTCCGCCCGCACCCGCACGAGTTCGAGCTCTACTTCGACCTCTAAGCCGCGGCTGCCGCCACAGCAGATACGGCCGAGACCGTCCGGCGAGGGCCGTCATCCCGGAGACTCCGGGGTGGCGGCCCTCGCCGCTTGCTAGGTTCGTGTCTCCGGCGGGCGAGGGAGGCACGAGGTGGGGCAGGGCGGGACCCGCAACAGCGTCGACGGCGCCGTGGTGGCGGGACCGGTGGTCCAGGCCGGGACGATCGGGCAGCTCCATGTGCACGCGCCGCCTCCGCCGCCCGCGCCCGCCGCCGAGCCCGGCGCTCCGCGGGATCCCTGGACGCGTGCGGTCGCCGAGTCCGGCGTGTGGCGGCAGGTGCCGGCCGACCGGGACACCCAGGCGCACCGGCGGTACGCGACCGCTGTCGCCGCCCGGCTCGCCGAGTTGCGCGAGGGCCCGGCGGCCGCGCTCGCCGGCGACCCGTGGAGCGACGAGGCGCCCGAGGCGCACTCCTTCACCCTCCAGTACCTGCACCACACCGCGATCCGCCGGCGCACCGGCATCGCCGACGTCGTCGAGCTGATCCGCCGCCTCGGCGTCCCCGTCCCCGATCCCGCCGGGACGATCCGGGCCGCCCTGGCCCGCGTACCGCGCGCGCTCCCATGTGACCAGAATGCGAACGGATGACTAAATCTCGTATTTACCTACGAGTACCGGTTTCACTCTCCGCGACTGATCGCTAACGTGTCGTCGTCGTGGCCGCCACACCCGGAGCACAGGGCTCCGCTGGGACTAGTGGCGCGATGAGGATTTGCCGAACGTGACTCAGGCGGCACTTGCCCCTGCGGAGACGCTCAGACTTCAGCCGTATACCGACCACTGCCGCGTCATCGCCGACGAAGGCGCGCACGTGGTCATCGGCGTCTCACCGGGGAACAGCTATTTCACCGCTCAGCGACTGCGCGATCTGGCGCGCTGGGGGTTGGACCACTTCGAGAAGGTCGACTTCGTCCACACCGATCTGTATGTGGCGGAGATGTACGAGGCGCTCGGCTATGGGGCCGACGAGGCGCGGCGGAAGGCCGTGAAGAACCTGCGGGGGGTGCGGGCGAAGGTCGCGGCGGCCGTGGGGGACGTGGATCCCGACGGGCGGCGGCTGCGGGCGCGGGGGATGTCGGAGTTCCGCGCGATTCCGGCGTACCAGGAACTGCACCGGCAGGTGCTCGCCGCGGTGGCCGGGGACGCGGTGGTGCGGGAGACGTGTGACGCGCTGACCGGGATCTTCCTGAAGGGGAAGGTCGGTCCCGGGCAGGAGGTCACCGCGCGGCAGCGGGAGGTGTGCCGGGCGTACATCTGCGCCGAGGTGCCGCTGTTCCTGGACACGCCCGCGATCCTCGGGGTGCCGTCCTCGCTGAACTGCTACCACCAGGCGCTTCCGCTGGCCGATCTGCTGTACGCCCGGGGGTCCGGGCTGCGGGCCTCGCGCAACCAGGGCCACGGCATCGTCACGCCCGTCGACATCGAAGGAGATCCGCGATGAGCACCATGACCGCGAACGGCGCGCCCACGGCGAACGAACCGCTCGCCTTTCCCTTCGACTGGGACGGGACCCGGCTGCCCGCCGAGGTCGAGGCGCTGCGCGCCGCACCGGTGACGAGGGTGCGGACGATCGCCGGCGCGGACGCCTGGCTGGTCTCCTCGTACGCGCTGTGCAAGCAGGTCCTGGAGGACCCGCGGTTCAGCCTGAAGGACACCTCGGCGCCGGGCGCGCCGCGGCAGTACGCGCTGACGATTCCGCCGCACGTCGTGAACAACATGGGCAACATCACCGGGGCCGGGCTGCGCAAAGCCGTGATGAAGGCGCTGAACCCGAAGGCGCCGGGGCTGGAGGAGTGGCTGCGGGAGCGGGCCGGGACGCTGGTGGACGCGCTGGTCGCCGAGGGGGCGCCCGGCGAGCTGCGGGGCGGCTTCGCCGATCCGTACTCGGCGGGGCTGCACTGCCGGATGCTGGGGATCCCGGAGGAGGACGGGCCGCGGCTGCTGCGGAGCCTGGACGTCGCCTTCATGAACGCGCCGCGCGAGATCGAGGCGGCGCGGCTCCACTGGGACCGCGACATCGCGTACATGACGGAGCGGCTCGACGATCCGGCGACCGGCGGGCTGATGGCGGAGCTCGCGGCGCTGCGCGACGATCCGGAGTACGCGCATCTGACGGACGAGATGCTGGCGACGGTCGGCGTGACGCTGTTCGGCGCCGGGGTGATCTCGACGTCGGGCTTCCTGACGATGGCGCTGGTGTCGGTGCTGACCCGGCCGGACGTGCGGGAGGCGCTGGCCGGCGGTGACGGCCGGGTCGCCGGGGCGATGGACGAGCTGCTGCGGGTCAACCTGTCGATCGGGGACGGGCTGCCACGGCTCGCCCTGGAGGACGTGCAGCTCGGGGACGTGCTGGTGCGGGCGGGTGAGCTGGTGCTCGTGCTCGTGGAGGCGGCGAACCACGATCCGGAGCACTTCGAGGACCCGGCCGTCTTCCGGCCGGGCCGGGAGAACGCCGCCGACCATCTGTCGTTCGGCGGTGGCCGGCACTACTGCCCGGCGACGGCGCTCGGCAAGCGGCACGCCGAGATCGCCCTTGAGACGCTCCTGGAGCGGCTGCCGGACGTACGGCTCGCGGTGCCGGTCGAACAGCTGGTGTGGCGCACCAACTTCATGAAGCGGCTGCCCGAGCGGCTGCCCGTCGCCTGGTAGGCGCGCGGGTGATGAGGGGCGCTGCCCGGCGGTGGCCGGCAGCGCCCCCGCCGCGGCCGCCGCCCGATCGGTGACCGGGGCGGGCCAATTGGGGTGGGGGGT
>NZ_JBSGBF010000183.1:0-5471 GCF_053601115.1 Streptomyces sp. NPDC004788 | reverse complement strand
TGGCGGGGTGGGGGGGGGGGGGGGGGGGGGGGGGGGGCCGGGCCGGGGGGCCCCCCCCCCCGGGCCCCGGGTCGACCCGGAGGTCGCCGTCGAGGTCCGGATCGAGGTCAGGAGACCTTCTGGACCGTCCACGACTGGGTCGCACCGCCGTTGGTGCGCTGCAGGTCGAGCAGCCAGCTCCCGTAGTACGGGCGGTTGCTCACCGTCAGGGCGTAGCCGCCGCTCGGATCGGTCACGGTGATCGCTCCGTTGCGGTCGGACAGCTTCCACTGCTGCGCGGCGGCGTTGCCGCAGGCCTGCTGGGCGACCCACATGCCCTGGGCCGGGGCTCCGCCCGTCTGCAGGCACTTGCCGGAGACGGCGGAGCGGATGCGGACGAGTCCGCTGCCCGCGTCGTCGAACAGCCACTGCTGCTGGGCGTAGCCGGTGGCGCGCGCCCCGACGAGCACCGTGCCGTCGGCGGAGCGCCCGCCCCAGACCTCGGCGGCCATGCCGGTGCCCGCGTTGCCGAGGGTGTAGCGGGTGCCGGGGGTGGTGGCGCCACCTCCTGCTTCCGCCGTACGGAAGGTGGTCGTGCGTCCGGCCCCGCTGTCGCGGCCGGAGCGGTCACGGACGGAGACGGCGACCTCGTACGCGGTGCCGGGCTGGAGGTTGTAGATGCGCAGCGACTGCGACTGCACCCAGGTCAGGTGCCTGCCGTTCAGCAGGACCTGGTACCAGGCGGCACCGTCGACCTGGGGCCAGCTCACGACGACGGCCGTGGACTGGATCTGGCCGACCGTCACCTCCGGGCCGCCGGTGGGCTGCCTGGTGGGTGTGGGTGTCGGAGTCGGGGTGGGGCTGGGGTTCGGGTCGGGGGTGGTACCGCCCTCGGACCGCATCAGGAACTGGTTGTCGGCGACGTTCCAGTGCGTGGCGAGATAGCTGCCGGCCCTGGGGTTGGTGTGGAAGTAGTCGTCGTGGTTGCAGTCCAGGATGTTCTCGGCGGCCTGGTCGGAGCACACGTACCGCATCTGGGGGTAGTACGGGGTGTCCGAGTAGCACATGACGTCGTACTCGTCCGTGCAGTGTGCGCCGCGACTGCTGTTGGGCGCGCTGTTGTTGACCGCGCCGAGGTTGTGCCCCAGTTCGTGCGCCGCGGTGTGGCCGCCCCAGCAGCCGGCGTCGGTACGTCCGTAGGAGGGCCCGAAGTTGCTCTGGTTGTTCTGGCCCGGCCGCTCGTCGCCGGCGAACGTGCCGATGCCGCAGTAGACGTTGGTGTCCGCGAAGATCATGTACTTGCGGTCGCGCCGGCCGAGACCCCTGGCGGCGAGCGCGTTGTTCGTCGCGCTGAACTCGGAGAGCGCGGACGCCGGAAGCTCGATGTCGAGGACGGTCGGCGTGCAGTCGGCCGCGGTCACATAGCGGATGTGCCGTACACCGCCGGTCTCCTTGGCGCTCGTCGCGTAGATGAGGTCGGCGTCGGCCGCCCACTTGCGGAACGAGGCGACGTACTCGGCGTAGCGGTCACGGTCGGAGCCGTGCACGTACACGACCTGCACGCGGTTGCCCGTGCTGCCGTCACCGTCGCACTGGACGGTCTGACCCGCGGGGCCCGCGGCGACGGCCTGGCTTCCGGACCTCGCGGCGGGCTCCGGGGCCGCGGCGGCCGCGGTACGGGCTCCGGCCGCGTCTGCGGCGGGTGCGTCCTGCGGGCGCCCGGCCGCGGGAGCCTTGGTGACGACGGCGGGAGCCACGTCCGCCCTGATGTCCACACCCTTGGGCGGAGCGTCGGGCCCATGGGTGCACAGTCCGGAGTCGGTGCGGTAGACACCCGTACAACGGTCGCCCTTGGCGGCCGCCCTGAGCCCGTCGTAGACCATGCCCCGCCGGGTGTCGTTGGCCGGCTTCCCGATGATGGGCTCCGGTTCCTCGTCCCTGGCCGGCATGGCGGCCGGCGCGAGGGGGACCGTCGCGGACCCGGCCTGCGCGGATATGCCCCGTGCGGGCGTCCCCGCCTGAGCGTCACCCCCTATGCCGGCGTAGGCGGCACCTGCCGCCATCACCGCCGCTGACGCCACGGCGACGGTGGCGAACATCAACCCCCTGGGCTTGCGCCTGTGTTCACGCTTCCTGCGATGTCTAGTCATGCGCACCTCAAATCCTTGGTCGGAGGAGTGGGTGCGCGGAAGCCTGCCAGACGCGCCCGGTGGAGAATTCGGGCAAACGGGAATGGCCGTCGAGATATCAGACCGTTACCTTTCCTGGCGATCTGATGAACACTCAATTCCCTTAAGAGAAACCCCAGTTGGCGGCCCGGACGCGAAAAGTCCAGACCTTTTCGGGAATCTTGTTACAGAATCGAGATATACGGATCGAACCTATTGACGGTAATTCAGTTTGGGATTCACCTAATTACTACCTCGTGAATTCCCTTCGTCACCAGCCGTGAGGGCGGCCGGGCTCTCACGCCCGGCCACCACCCTGGTGTCCCCCGGCCCGCCGCCCCGTCTCAGGGATCGTCAGCGCACACGCCAGGTCAGCGAGTTGCTCGTCGCCGCGCGGACCGCGGGGTCGCGGACGGCCGCCGTGGCGTCGGTGACCGTGGCCGTGACCCGCTGGCCGCTGCGGACCGCGCCGAGCTCAGCGGGGGTCACCGACAGGTCGCCGTCGGCCCAGGTGACCCGCTTCCCGTCGACGTACCAGGTCAGGGCCGGGCTCGCCAGGCCGGACACCGGGGCGAGCTGGACGCTGAGCACCTGGGTCGCACGGACGCGCGTGCCGGTCGGGACGGTCGAGGTCATGGCGTCCGCGTAGGTGTAGAAGCCCTTGATCATCGCCTCGCGTCCGACGACGTTGAACTGCGTGGAGGCCAGGGTCCGCATGAGGGAGGTGCTGGTCGGACGGTAGACGCCCGTCTCGTAGTAGTCGCCGCCCTCGTAGCTGCCGACCACGGAGCCGGTCGGGTCCTGCTCGCCCAGCCAGCGGTACCACTTGCTCGTGCCGAGGTCGGCGGTGACGGAGATGTTGGCGCTGTCGGACGAGGGATACGGGTAGGCGCCGTAGCCGGCGTACTGGTACTCGTCGGCCAGCAGGCCTATCGAGTGGCCGAGTTCGTGGGCGCCTATGAGGTACGACTGCGGGTTGTCGGAGGACATGGTCGCGATGCCGTGGTACGTCGCCCCGGCCGGCGGGGTGGAGAAGCTGTAGCCCGCGCCGCCGTACTTGGTGGAGTTGGCGATGACGAAGACGATGTCGGAGGCCGGCGCCTGGGCGGCGTACGTGGTGACCTTCGACGTGTCGACGCAGATCAGTCGCTCGGTGTCCCCGCAGAAGAAGTAGGAGCTGAGGGCCGTGTCCTTCACGACCCCTGCGGTCGGGTCGCCGGAGACGCCGGACTCGGCGGAAGCGCTGTCCACCAGCCAGATGTTGAACAGGCCACGGTAACTGGCGTACGGCTCGATGGCGAAGACCGCGTCGAGCGTGGCCTGCGCGTCCGCGTGGAAGTCGGCCTGCTGCCCGGCGGTGTAGCCGTCGCCCATGACAACCAGGTCGAGCCGCCCGGAGACCGGTCCGGTCTCCTGGACGGGTGTGACCGCGGCGGCGGTCGCGGCGGGCGCGGCCGCCGACCGGTGGCCGGAGACCCTCGCCGGGGCCCGGTCCGGGACCGTCTTGTGCCGGGGCTCGGCTCCGGGGCCGTCGAAGTACTCGACCTCGTGCGACGCCACCGGACCGGGGCCGGCGAGGGAAACGGGCTCCGCTCCGGCCGCGTTCGCGCCGGCCGTGCTCGCGCCGGCGAGCAGGGCGGCAGCGGTGACTGCGGCGCCGACGGAGACGATCCAGCGGGTGCGGGTAGATCCGTGTCTGGTCACGACGACCTCTCTCAAGCGATGAGTTAAGTCTGCTTAACTGGCCGCTTAAGCTAGGGGGTTGGGAGTCGGCGGCACAAGGCCCCGGGCAGCACGAGCCGGTGAGCGAACAGTGTGGAAGCCGTCTCGGCCGCGCTCTCACCGGCGGCGACAGAGGGAGGCACTGGCATGATGGAGCGCATGGCGAAGCGGGACGACCCCGAGACGATCGGCCGCAGGGTGCAGCGGCTTCGGCACGAACGGGGACTCACACAGCGACAGCTGGCCGAGCCCTCCTACACGCCCGCCTACGTCTCCACCCTTGAGGCCGGCCGGGTGCGCCCCTCCGACGAGGCGCTGCGCCATCTCGCCGACCGTCTCGGCGTCGCCTTCGAGGAACTCGCCACCGGACAGCCCACCCACCTCGCGACCGACCTGCGGCTCCGGCTCACCGAGGCGCAACGTGTCCTCGCCTTCGGCGAGGCCGAGCAGGCCGCCGTCCAGTACGCCGAGCTGCTCGCGGAGGCCGTGACGCACGGGCTCGTCGAGGAACAGGCCACCGCTCGGCTCGGACTCGGCGAATGCGGTCTCGACACCGGGGACCTCGTGGCCGCCCGCGAGCACTTCGAGCACGCCGAGCGACTTCTCGCCGAGGCCTCGCTGCCCGCCCGCGTCCCGGCCCGGCGGGGCCGTGCCGTCACCCACTACCTGGCCGGCGAACTCCGCTACGCCGTCTACCTCATGGAGTCCACGCTCGACGAGATCAACCGTGCCGGGCTCCACGACCCGAACGCGCTGCTCCTGCTGCACACCGCCTTGATCGGCCCCTACATGGACATGGGCGCGCAGGCCCGCGCGGCCCAGGCCGCCGAACTGGCGCTCGCCCTGGCCCCGCAGGCCGGGGACCCGGCGCTGATCGCCCGGATGCATCGATCGGTCGCCCGCACCCTGCTCGCCGAGGGCCGGGTCGCCGAGGCGGACGCCTCACTCGCCAAGGCCGCCGAGATGTACCACCAGCTGAAGCTCCGTACGGAGCTCGCCAACTGCCGCTGGATGCGCGGGTACGTATACGCACAGAACGGCGAACTCGCCCGCGCCGAGGAGGAATTGCGCGCCGCCTTGGACATGCTCGCCTCCCACCACGCCACCCTCTACAGCAGCCAGGTCGCCGTCGAGCTCGCCGACGTGCTGCACCGGCGCGGCGCGTCGGAGGAGGCATCGGACCTCCTCCGGGGGGTGCTCGGGGGCCTCTCCCCGGAACGCGGCACGGTCCACTCGGCCGCCGCCCACCGGCTGCTGGGCATCATCGCCGAGGACGCCCACGACACCGAGGCGGCCGAGCAGCACTACGTCCGCGCACTGGGCCTCCTGGAGCGAGCGGGCGCCGCGGGCGACCTCGCCGACCTGTGCCGGCTCCTCGGCGACCTGCTGCGCCGCACCGGCCGGGTGGAGGCGGCCCTCGACGCGTACCGCAAGGGCCTCGGCCACCGCACGGCCGGCACCACCACGCTCGGCCCGGCACCCGCGCAGCCCTTCCTGTAGACACGAGAGGTCCCGGCCGTGGACGGCGTGGCCGTGGAGGGCTCGGCCGTTCGCCGAGCCCACCACGCCGGCTCCCCGGCGGTGCCCGTACAGTGCCGCGGC
>NZ_JBSGBF010000182.1:0-5488 GCF_053601115.1 Streptomyces sp. NPDC004788 | reverse complement strand
CATGGGCTGTCACCCATGCCTGAACACATAGGGCATGTGGAGGGAACGCGGGGAAGTGAAACATCTCAGTACACGCATCGTGTACCGGGCCCCGCGGCGTTTCTCCTATGGCCGTGCGGCCCTCCGCCCGACTGGGGTCAGGCGGACTTCCGGCTGTCGCGCGGATGCACGGCGATGTTCATGGCGCCGGACCGAAGGACCGCCAGCCGCTCGGCCAGCACCTCCTCCAGTTCCTCGCGGGTACGCCGCTCCATGAGCATGTCCCAGTGCGTACGCGCCGGCTTGGCCTTCTTCTCTTCGGGGCCGTCTCCGTCCACCAGGAGTGCCTGGATTCCGCAGACCTTGCACTCCCACTCCGGCGGAATCTCCGCCTCGACCGAGAAGGGCATCTCGAAACGATGGCCCTTCTCGCATGCGTACTCCACGGCCTGGCGCGGGGCCAGATCGATGCCGCGGTCCGTCTCGTAGCTGGTCACCACGAGGCGCGTGCCGCGAAGAGCTCGCTCACTCATGAATCGTGCCTCCCGGGCTTGTCGCCCACAGGACAGGTGTCGCTGTCGTCGTCATCCGGTCAACGTCCGGTCGGCGGTAAAGATTCCCGTTCCCGGTCATGCGTCGCCCGTCGTGCCGCCCGTTTTTGTACCCACCATTGCCCGTTTTGTCACATCTGGCAGCAGATGTCACCTAACGTCTTCACCAAGTAAGCACGCAGTAACGGTCCGCCTGGCAGGCCAAAGGCGTACACTACCGCCCATTCACTTCCGCGTCTAAATCCGGGCAGGTACGGGGTTGCCCGCCTCGGCCACCGCGCGCCTCACCGGGACCCGCGCGAGCAGCACGGAACCGACGGCGAAGAAGATCACCAGGGAGATGATGGCATCCCGGTAGCTCCCGGTCAGCTGATACGCGAGACCGAACACCAACGGACCCAGCCAGCTCAGCCCCCGGTCGCTCATCTCGTACGCGGAGAAGTACTCCGCCTCCTTGCCGCGCGGCACCAGGTGTGAGAAAAGCGACCGCGAGAGCGCCTGGCTGCCGCCCAGGACCAGGCCGATCGCCGCCGCCAGGCAGAAGAACGCCACCGGCGCCCCGGAGGGCAGGAAGTAGCCGGCCGCCAGAATCGTCGTCCACACGCCCAGCGAGCCGAGGATGGTCCGCTTCGCCCCGTACGAGCGGGCCAGCCGCCCCATCGCGAGCGCGCCCGCCACCGCGAGGATCTGCACGAGCAGCACCGCGGTGATCAGCGTCGTCTGGTCCAGGCCGAGCTCCTCGGAGCCGTACACCGACGCCTGCGAGATCACTGTCTGGATCCCGTCGTTGTAGATCAGGTACGCCAGCAGGAACGACAGCGTCAGCGGATGCCGCCGCATGTCCCGCAGCGTCGCCGCCAGCTGCTTCCAGCCGCTGCCGACCGCACCCTCGCCGTGTCCGCCGTCCGCGCGCTCGGTCCGCCGGTCGCGCAGCCGTCGCAGCGGCACCAGCGTGAACGCGCCCCACCAGAGCCCGGCCGAGGCCAGACAGATCCGCACGGCCATGCCCTCGGACAGGCCGAAGGAGTCGTGGCCGGAGAACAGGACCAGGTTGAGCACCAGGACGAGCGCACCCGAGGTGTAGCCGAACGCCCAGCCGCGCGAGGAGACCGTGTCCCGCTCGTCCGGCTCCGCGATCTGCGGCAGGTACGCGTTGTAGAGCACCATCGACACCGACAGCGACGCGTTCGCCACGATCAGCAGGAACGCGCCGAGCAGATAGCGGTGCCCGTCCAGGAAGAACATCCCGGTCGTGGCCGCCGCGCCCACGTACGCCGAGGCCGCGAGCAGCGGCTTCTTCCGGCCCGTACGGTCCGCCGCCGCGCCGACCAGCGGCATCGCCAGGACGGCGACGACGATGGAGAAGGAGACGGAGTACGCGAAGAGGGAACCGGCCCGCACCGGGATGCCGAGCGGGTGGACGAAGCCGTCCCGGTCGGCCGCGGCCTTGGCGATCGCGGTCAGGTAAGGGCCCAGGAAGACCGTGACGACGCTGGTCGAATAGACCGAGCAAGCGAAGTCGTAGAAATACCAGCCGTGCTGCTCGCGCCGCCGGGCGGCCGGATCGGCGGCCTGGCCGTCGTCCCGCTGCTCGGTCGTGTCGACGTCGGTCAAGGCCGCGCCCTTTCGTTCGTCCCCGTGGGTCCCCGTGGTGGTCCGCGCGCTCAGAACCACAGTCCTCGGTCCGTGAGGACGTCGCGCAGCGTCTCCAGATGATCGGTCATGATGCCGTCCACGCCAAGGTCCAGGAGGGCGTGCATACGTTGCGGTTCGTTCACGGTCCAGACGTGGACCTGCAGGCCGCGCGCGTGCGCCTCCCGGACGAAGCGGCGGTCCACCACCGGGAGGCCCGCCTGCCGCTCCGGCACCTGCGCGGCGACGGCGCCCGCGCGCAGCGCCGCCGGGATCCCGAGCGAGCGCAGCCGGAGGCCCAGGACGCCCGTCACGCCGTACGAGGTCGCGAGGCGCGGCCCGGCGAGCTTGTGCGCCCGCGCGATCCGGGACTCCGTGAAGGAGCCCACGCAGACCCGGTCCCAGGCGTCCGCCCTGCGGATCAGCTCGACGAGCGGGACCAGTGCGGACTCGGCCTTCAGGTCCACGTTCCAGCGGGCCTCCGGGAACTCGTCCAGCAGGTCCGCGAACAGCGGCAGCGGCTCCTTGCCCGCCACCCGCGCCTGCCGGACCTCCGACCACGGCAGATCCCGGATCCGGCCCTTGGCGTCCGTGACCCGGTCCAGCGTCGAGTCGTGGAACGCGACGAGCCGGCCGTCCGCGGTGGTGTGCACGTCGGTCTCGAAATAGCGGTAACCGGCAGCGGCGGCCCGCCGGAAGGCGGCCGCCGTGTTCTCCAGGCCGTCGGCCGTGCCGCCGCGATGGGCGAAGGGGAGGACGGCCGGATGGTCGAGGTAGGGGTGGCGTTCGCGAGTCACGGGCGCAGTATGGCCTGCCCGGGTTACTCGACGGTAGACGGGCTGAACGCCGGAACCTGAAGATTGGATCCAACCTCCGGGATCGTGGATCCGGCGTCCTGGATCGTGGATCCAACCTCTGGGCTCGTGGATCCGGCGTCCTGGATCGTGGATCCAACCTCCGGGGTCGTGGATCCAGCCTCCTGGATCGCGGATCCAACCGCCCGGACATCGGATCCAGGATCCGGCTCCGCCACCGCGAACACCTTCAGGAAGAACTGCGCCAGCGGGCCGATCGACAGCGCGTACACGACCGTCCCCACGCCCACCGAACCGCCGAGCAGGAAGCCCGTCGCGACCACCGCCACCTCGATCGCGGTCCGGACCAGCCGGATCGACCGTCCCGTCAGCCGGTGCAGGCCGGTCATCAGACCGTCGCGCGGGCCGGGCCCGAAGCGGGCCGCTATGTAGAGGCCGGTCGCGACGCCGTTCAGGACGATGCCGAGCACCATCAGGGCGATTCCGGTCGGCAGGCCGTCCGTGCCCGGCACGAGCGCGAGGGTGCCGTCCATGGCGAGGCCGATGACGAAGACGTTGGAGACCGTGCCGAGGCCCGGCTTCTGCCGGATGGGTATCCACAGCAGCAGCACGATCGCGCCGACGATGATCGACACGACGCCGATGCTGAGTCCGGCGCGCTCGGCGATGCCCTGGTGGAGGACGCCCCAGGGCTCCAGGCCCAGGCCGCCGCGGACGAGCAGGGCCGAGCTGACCCCGTAGAGCGTGAGGCCGGCGTAGAGCTGGACGAGCCGGCGGGTGAGGTGTCGGCCGCGGAGACCGGAGGCGATGGACAAGGAAGTGCCCCCTTGGGTGATGGCGTCGACCAGGGCGTGGAGGAGGGCCCGGGTGGTGCGGGTGGACTGGCGCATGCCACTCTGTGGCTGGAGGCATCACGCCAACCATGGCCAATTCGCGGAAGGTGGACTGATATCCATGGCCCAGTGGACTTCGGCCGTGGGTGCGGCGCAGCTCGCCCGGCAGCTCCAGGCCCAGCAGACCAGGCCCGCCACCCCCGGCGCCCGCAAGCCGCCCGCCTACCGCGCCCTCGCCGACGGCATCCGGCTGCTCGTCCTCGAAGGACGCGTCCCGGTCGCGGCCCGGCTGCCCGCCGAGCGTGAGCTCGCGCTCGCCCTCACCGTCAGCCGTACCACCGTAGCCGCCGCCTACGAGGCGCTGCGCACCGAAGGCTTCCTGGAATCCCGGCGCGGCGCCGGCAGCTGGACCGCCGTCCCGGCCGGCAACCCGCTGCCCGCCCGCGGCCTGGAACCACTGCCGCCCGAGTCCCTCGGCTCCCTCATCGACCTCGGCTGCGCCGCGCTGCCCGCGCCCGAGCCCTGGCTCACCCGGTCCGTCCAGGGCGCCCTCGAGGAACTGCCGCCGTACGCGCACACCCACGGCGACTACCCGGCCGGGCTGCCCGCGCTGCGCCAGATGCTCGCCGACCGCTACACCGAGCGCGGCATCCCCACCATGCCCGAGCAGATCATGGTCACCACCGGCGCCATGGGCGCCATCGACGCGATCTGCCACCTTTTCGCGGGCCGCGGCGAGCGGATCGCCGTGGAGTCCCCGTCGTACGCGAACATCCTCCAGCTCATGCGCGAGACCGGCGCCCGGCTCGTCCCCGTCGCCATGGCCGAGGGGCTGCGCGGCTGGGACCTGGCCCGCTGGCGACAGGTCCTGCGGGACGCGGCGCCCCGCCTCGCGTACGTCGTCGCGGACTTCCACAACCCCACCGGCGCCCTCGCCGACGAGGACCAGCGACGCCAGCTGGTCGAGGCCGCGCGCTCGGCCGGCACGGTGCTCGTGGTCGACGAGACCATGACCGAGCTGTTCCTCGACGACGACCTGGAGATGCCCCGTCGCGTCTGCGCCTTCGACCCGGCCGGTGCCACCGTGCTCACCGTGGGCTCGGCGAGCAAGGCGTTCTGGGCGGGCATGCGGATCGGCTGGGTGCGGGCCGCGCCCGACGTGATCCGCGCGCTCGTCGCCGCCCGTGCCTACGCGGACCTCGGCACCCCCGTCCTGGAGCAGCTCGGCGTCAACTGGCTGATGCACACCGGCGGCTGGGAGCAGGCCGTGTCCCTGCGCCGCGCCCAGGCCCGCGAGAACCGCGACGCCCTGGTGGCCGCCGTCCGCAAGGAGCTGCCCGACTGGGAGTTCGAGGTGCCGCGCGGCGGCCTCACGCTCTGGGTCCGCACCGGCGGTCTCTCCGGCTCGCGGCTCGCCGAGGTGGGCGAGCGGGTCGGCGTCCGGGTCCCCTCGGGCCCGCGGTTCGGCGTCGACGGCGCCTTCGAGGGCTACGTCCGGCTGCCGTTCACGGTCAGCGGCCCGGTCGCAGAGGAGGCGGCCGCCCGCCTCGCCGCGGCGGCCCGCCTGGTCGAGTCGGGCGCGGGGGCGGGCGTGGAGAGCCCCCGCTCCTTCGTGGCCTGACGGCGGCGTACCCGGCAGGGCGTACGAAGAGGGCGGCCGCACCGATGACGGTGCGGC
>NZ_JBSGBF010000181.1:0-5598 GCF_053601115.1 Streptomyces sp. NPDC004788 | reverse complement strand
GCCACCCGGTGCCGGGTGGCGGCCCTCACGCCGTGGGTGCCGTTACGCGCCGAGGAGCTTGCGCACCCGGTCCGCGCCCACCGCGAGCAGCAGCGTGGGCAGGCGGGGGCCCGTCTCGCGGCTGACGAGGAGCTTGTAGAGCAGGGCGAAGAAGGAGCGCTGGGCCAGCTTCAGCTCGGGGGTGGGCTTGGCCTCGGGGCTGAGGCCGGCCATGACCTTCGGGACGCCGTAGACCAGGGTGGTCAGGCCGTCGAGGGACCAGTGGGTGTCCAGGCCCTCCAGGAGCAGGCGGAGGGACTCGCGGCCCTCGTCGTCGAGGGTGCCGAGCAGCTCGGTGTCGGGCTCCTCGCGGACGATGGTGCGCTGGTCGGCCGGGACCTGGGTGGTGATCCAGTTCTCGGCGCGGTCGAGGCGCGGGCGGACCTCGTCGAGCGTGGTGACCGGGTTCTCCGGGTCGAGCTCGCCGAGGATGCGCAGGGTCTGCTCGTCGTGGCCGGCGGTGATGTCCATGACCGAGGCGAGCGTGCGGTACGGCAGCGGGCGCGGCGTGCGGGGCAGCTCGCCGGCGGCGGTGCGGGCCGCGCGCGCGTACGCGGCGGCGTCGG
Organism: Streptomyces sp. NPDC004788; assembly: GCF_053601115.1. Taxonomy (NCBI): domain Bacteria; kingdom Bacillati; phylum Actinomycetota; class Actinomycetes; order Kitasatosporales; family Streptomycetaceae; genus Streptomyces; species Streptomyces sp. NPDC004788. The sequence continues at coordinate 4,993 of NZ_JBSGBF010000181.1, read as the reverse complement.
CGGGGAGGACGGAGCCGTCGGCGACCTTGGCCTCCAGCTTGTCCCACTCGTCGTAGAGCCGCTGGATCTCCTGGTCGAAGGCGATCTTGAAGGACTGGTTGGGCTTCCGGCGGGCGTACAGCCAGCGCAGGATCTGCGGCTCCATGATCTTCAGGGCGTCCGACGCGGTGGGGACGCCGCCGCGCGAGGAGGACATCTTGGCCATGCCGCTGATGCCGACGAACGCGTACATGGGGCCGATGGGCTGGACGCCGTCGAAGATGCCGACGATCTGGCCGCCGACCTGGAAGGACGAGCCGGGCGAGGAGTGGTCGACGCCGGACGGCTCGAAGATGACGCCCTCGTAGGCCCAGCGCATGGGCCAGTCGACCTTCCAGACCAGCTTGCCGCGGTTGAACTCGCTCAGCTTGACGGTCTCGGAGAAGCCGCAGTTGGAGCAGGTGTAGGCGAGCTCGGTCGTGTCGTCGTCGTACGAGGTGACGGTGGTGAGGTCCTTCTCGCACTGCCCGCAGTAGGGCTTGTACGGGAAGTAGCCCGCGCCGCCGCCGGAGCCGTCGTCCTCGGCGGCTGCGCCGGAGCCCTCGGCGGCCTCCAGCTCGGCCTCGTCGACGGGCTTCTGCGACTGCTTCTTCGGCGCCTTCTTCGTCCGGTACTGGTCGAGGATGGCGTCGATGTCACCGCGGTGGCGCATGGCGTGCAGGATCTGCTCGCGGTAGGCGCCGGAGGTGTACTGCTCGGTCTGGCTGATCGGGTCGTACTCGACGCCGAGCTCGGCGAGCGCCTCGACCATGGCGGCCTTGAAGTGCTCGGCCCAGTTCGGGTACGCGGAGCCGACCGGGGCCGGGACCGAGGTCAGCGGCTTGCCGATGTGCTCGGCCCAGGACCCGTCGATGCCCTCGATGCCGTTCGGCACCTTGCGGTAGCGGTCGTAGTCGTCCCAGGAGATCAGGTGCCGGACCTCGTACCCGCGGCGGCGGATCTCGTCGGCGACCAGGTGCGGGGTCATGACCTCGCGCAGGTTGCCGAGGTGGATCGGGCCGGACGGGGAGAGGCCGGAGGCGACGACGACCGGTTTGCCAGGCGCACGTCGCTCCGACTCGGCGATGACCTCGTCCGCGAAACGGGAGACCCAGTCGGTCTCGGTGCTGCTCTGAGCCACGGTCGGTTCGTCCTTCTTCCTTGGTTCCCTCGAAGCCTTACAGCTCTGGGCCTCACGGCCCTGCCTCAGTCATTGTCCCAGACGGAACGACGGTCTCCGAGGTTGTCCACAGGGTGGAAGTTGTCCACAGCCGGAGAAAACTCGTTGCCCGCCCATGGGACACTTGACAGGCGAAACAGCCCGTAAGAATTCCTCACAGGAACGGAAGCTCATGGCCTCGGTCCCTTCCCTCGCTTCGACCGTGCAGCAGCGCCTCGCGGAAGGCCTCTCGGCAGCCCTGCCGGAGGCCGGGTCCGCCGACCCGCTGCTGCGACGAAGCGACCGGGCCGACTTCCAGGCCAACGGCATCCTGGCGCTCGCCAAGCGGCTCAAGGGCAACCCGCGTGAGCTGGCGACGAAGGTCGTCGAGTCGATTCCGGCGAACGACGTGCTGCAGGAGATCGAGGTCTCGGGCCCCGGCTTCCTCAACATCACGGTGTCCGACCGGGCGATCATCGACACGCTGGCCGCCCGGGCCGCCGACGAGCGGCTCGGCGTGCCGTTCAACCCGTCGGCCGGCACGACGGTGATCGACTACGCGCAGCCGAACGTGGCGAAGGAGATGCACGTCGGCCACCTGCGGTCCGCCGTGATCGGCGCCGCGATGGTGGAGATCCTGGAGTTCACGGGCGAGCAGGTGGTCCGGCGCCACCACATCGGCGACTGGGGCACCCAGTTCGGCATGCTCATCCAGTACCTGATCGAGCACCCGCACGAGCTGGACCACAAGGCCGAGGGCGCGGACAAGGAGGTCTCCGGCGAGGAGGCCATGTCCAACCTGAACCGGCTCTACAAGGCGTCCCGCGCGCTGTTCGACTCCGACGAGGAGTTCAAGACCCGGGCCAGGGCCCGGGTCGTGCAGCTGCAGGCGGGCGACGAGGAGACGCTGACGCTCTGGCAGCGGTTCGTCGACGAGTCGAAGATCTACTTCTACTCGGTCTTCGAGAAGCTCGACATGGACATCCGCGACCCCGACATCGTCGGCGAGTCCGGCTACAACGACATGCTGCAGGAGACCTGCCGCCTGCTCGAGGAGTCGGGCGTCGCGGTCCGCTCCGAGGGCGCGCTGTGCGTGTTCTTCGACGACGTGAAGGGCCCGGACGGCAACCCGACCCCGCTGATCGTGCAGAAGTCCGACGGCGGTTTCGGTTACGCGGCGACGGACCTGTCCGCGATCCGCGACCGGGTGCAGAACCTGAAGGCGTCGTCGCTGCTGTACGTGGTGGACGCCCGCCAGTCGCTGCACTTCAAGATGGTCTTCGAGACGGCCCGCCGGGCCGGCTGGCTGAACGACGAGGTGAAGGCCGTCCAGCTGGCCTTCGGCACGGTCCTCGGCAAGGACGGCAAGCCGTTCAAGACCCGTGAGGGCGAGACGGTGCGGCTGGTGGACCTGCTGGACGAGGCCGTGGAGCGGGCGACGGCGGTCGTCCGGGACAAGGCCGAGAAGGTGGGCCTGACGGAGTCGGAGATCGTCGAGAACGGTCAGTACGTCGGTATCGGCGCGGTGAAGTACGCCGATCTCTCGACCTCGGCTGCCCGGGACTACAAGTTCGACCTGGACCAGATGGTGTCGCTCAACGGCGACACGTCCGTGTACCTCCAGTACGCGTACGCGCGTATCAAGTCGATCTTCGGCAAGGCGGGCGACCACACTCCGCTCGCTCACCCGGAGCTCCCGCTGGCCCCGGCGGAGCGGGCGCTCGGCCTGCACCTGGACTCGTTCGGCGAGCTCGTCCAGGAGGCCGCCGAGGAGTACGCGCCGCACAAGCTGGCCGCGTACCTGTACCAGCTGGCGTCGCTGTACACGACGTTCTACGACCAGTGCCCGGTGATCAAGCCCGAGCCGCCGAAGGAGGTCGCGGAGAACCGTCTGTTCCTGTGCGACCTGACGGCGCGGACGCTGCACCGGGGCATGGCGCTGCTCGGCATCCGGACGCCCGAGCGCCTCTGACGGCACAGTCTGACGGCAGTACGGCGAAGGCCCGGGCGGGAGTTTTCCCGCCCGGGCCTTCGTGCGTGTTCAGCGGTTGATCGGGTGGGAGGTCCGCCCGGAGACCTGGTCGATCTCGACGTGGGCCTTCTGCAGCAGCTGCGAGGCGATGTCCATGAGCGCACGGGCGCCGGCGATCTCCTCGCCGACCCGCAACTGCTCCGGGTCCGAGGGGTGGCGATTGGCATTGCCGTGGCCGCGGATCTCGGTGCCGTCGCTGAGCCGCACCATGGCCGCCGCCCGCGTCCGGTCGCCCTCCTCCTCGAACTCCGTCTCGATGTGCCAGCCGACCAGGGTGTGGGACTGCATCATGAGGACCACCTCCAGAGAGGTACCTGTCGGGTACCTCTCCAGGGTGCATCGGGAGACCGGAGGTCCGCGCGCTCAGAGCCGCGCGGCCTTCGGAGCCCCGCCGGCCCGGGCTCAGAGGCCGCGGGCGAGCTTCTGCGCGACCTCGGTCGCCCAGTAGGTGAGGATCATCTGGGCGCCGGCCCGGCGGATGCCGGTGAGGGTCTCGAAGATCGCCTTGTCGCGGTCGATCCAGCCCTTCTCGGCGGCGGCCTCGACCATCGCGTACTCGCCGCTGATCTGGTACGCGGCGACCGGCACGTCCACCGATTCGGCGACCTTGGCCAGGATGTCCAGGTACGGGCCGGCCGGCTTCACCATGACCATGTCGGCGCCCTCCTCGAGGTCGAGGGCGAGCTCCCGCATGGACTCGCGCACGTTGGCCGGGTCCTGCTGGTACGTCTTGCGGTCGCCGGTCAGCGAGGAGCCGACGGCCTCGCGGAAGGGGCCGTAGAAGGCGGAGGAGTACTTCGCGGTGTACGCGAGGATCGACACGTCCTCCTTGCCGATGGTGTCCAGGGCGTCGCGGATCACGCCGACCTGGCCGTCCATCATCCCGGAGGGCCCGACGACGTGGACGCCGGCGTCGGCCTGGACCTGGGCCATCTCGGCGTACCGCTCCAGGGTGGCGTCGTTGTCGACGCGCCCGTCGGCGTCGAGGACGCCGCAGTGGCCGTGGTCGGTGTACTCGTCCAGGCACAGGTCCGACATGATCACCAGGTCGTCGCCGACCTCGGCCTTCACGTCCCGGATCGCCACCTGCAGGATCCCATCCGGGTCCGTCCCCGCCGTACCGGCCGCGTCCTTCTTCGCGTCCTCGGGCACGCCGAACAGCATGATCCCGGAGACGCCCGCCTCGACCGCCTCCACGGCGGCCTTCCGCAGGGTGTCCCGCGAGTGCTGCACGACGCCCGGCATCGCCGAGATCGGCACGGGCTCGGTCACGCCCTCCCGCACGAACGCGGGCAGGATCAGATCGGCCGGATGCAGCCGCGTCTCGGCCACCATCCGCCGCATGGCGGGCGTCGTACGCAGCCGCCGCGGCCGCGCTCCGGGGAAGGATCCGTACGAGTTCATGCCTTCGAGGCTACGCCGGTGGGTGGGGTGCATTTACCGACACGATGTTGCCGCCGGAGACGGCGCGGGGCGCCGGCCGAGACCGCGTGGGCGCCGCCCGAGACCACGCGGGATCCGCGGGGGCCCGTAGGGCGCCTCCGCGCCGCCGCGTGCGGGCCACGCACCGCCGCCGCCACCCCGTGCAGGCCCACGGCCCACGCCCGACCCCCGTGTGGGCAATCGTCCCGCAGGGCGGGACGGGTGGGCACACGGGACGGCGCCCACGCGGGCGCCTCCGCCCCCTGCGCCTGAACCCGCACCACGACCGCGGCGCCGTCGCGCCCGGCCTCAACGCGCGAGGAGCCTAGGCAGGCAAGGGGCGTCGTCCCGTTGTGCCCACC
>NZ_JBSGBF010000180.1:0-5610 GCF_053601115.1 Streptomyces sp. NPDC004788 | reverse complement strand
GCTCGAAGCGCCGCCCACCGACCGGCCCGCGCCGCCGCCCGCCGACTCGCCGCCGGTCGACCCGCCCGCGCCGCCGCCCGTCGACTCGGCCACCGGCTCGAACTCCACCCGCGCCCGCCGACCGTCCGCCTGTGCCGGCGCCACCGTGGCGGTCACGCCCGTGCGCAGCGTCCCGGGGGTGAGCGCGTCGCGCAGCAGCCGGTGCAGCTCGGCGCGCGGGATGCCCACGATGGGGGAGCCGAGGGCCCGTTCGAGAGCCGCGCCGTCCATGCGGGCCAGCCAGGAGCCGCTCGGGGTGCGGGTGCCGCCGGTGTACTGGCCGCGTCCGGCGGCCCGTACGGCCGCGCCGATGCCCAGGGCGTCGAGGGCCCGGATCCCGTTGGCGGCGAGCGAGATGCCGGCCCCGGCGTCCGCGAGGACCGGCGCGCGGTCGACGACCGTCACCTCCCAGCCGATCCTCCGCAGTCCGACGGCGGCGGCGAGCCCGCCGATCCCGGCGCCTACGACGACGGCGGTCTGTCCCATGTCCGTGCTCCTCATCGCTTCTCATCCGTCCGCTGACTGCCCGCCTTCTACATCTGTAGAAGGCGTGAGAAGAATAGACCCTGCTCTCTACAGGTGTAGAAAGAGGGGGTGATGACGCCGCCAGAGACCTCGCCCGCGCCCGGCTCCCGCCGCACCCTGCTGGCCGACGCCGCGCTCGGCGTCCTCGCCGACGCCGGCATGCGGGGTCTCACCCACCGGGCCGTCGACGCCGCCGCGGGGCTGCCCGCGGGGACGACGTCCGCGTACTTCCGCACCCGTTCGGCCCTGCTCACCGCGCTCGTCCGCCGGCTCGTCGAGCTCGACCAGGCCGAGCTGCGCACCGCCGCCGAGCACACCCCCGTACTGCGGACGGAGGCCGAGCTGGTGCGGGGCCTGGCCGCGCTGGTCGCCGCCCGCACCGGCGGCGAGGGGCGGCGCCGCTCACTCGCCCGCTACGCCTGCGTCCTGGAGAGCGTGCGAGACCCCGAGCTGCGCGACATCCTGGTGCCGAGGGAGAACCCGGGCCGCCAGGCCGTCCGGGACTTTCTGGCGGCCCGGGGCGTCGCGGACCCCGAGGCGCGCACCCTGACCCTGCTCGCCTGCGTGGACGGACTGGTCCTGGACCGGGTGGTCGCCGGAGAGGCCGCCACGGAAGGCCGGGCCGGTACGAGGAATGCGACGGACGCGAGGGACACCAGCGACACCAGGGACACCAGGGAGGAGATCGAGGGGCTCGTGGCCGCGGCCCTGCGACCGTGAGCTCAGCAGCGAGACCCCGAGGCCGCAACCATCGAGGCCGACACCACCGAGGCCGCAACCGCCGAGGCCGACACCACCGAGGCCGCAACCACCGAGGCCGCAACCACCGAGACCGAGACAGACACCATGGACACCAGCGACAGCGCGTTCGTCTACACGACGTACATCCGCACCACCCCCGACGAGCTGTGGAAGGCCCTCACCGATCCGGCCTTCACCCGGCGCTACTGGGGCGTGGCCTTCGAGACGGACTGGATCCCCGGTTCGCCCATGGTCTGGGAGGAGGGCGGACGGACCACCTCCGACCCCGCGCAGGTCGTCCTCGCCGCCGATCCGGGCCGGCGCCTCTCGTACGCCTGGCACACCTTCACCCCCGAGTGGGCCCAGGCGGTCGGAGTCGGCGAGGACATCTACGCCCGCCTCGTCGAAGAGGGGCGTTCCAAGGTGACGTACGAGATCGAGCCGGCCGGCGACATGGTCAAGCTCACCGTCGTCCACGACGACCTGAAGTCCGACGGCACCATCCGCGCGCTCGTCAGCGAGGGCTGGCCGGCGATCGTCTCCAGCCTCAAGACGCTCCTGGAGACCGGCGAGGAACTGCCCGACGTGCCCCGCTGAAGCCGCTCCCCGCGGGCCTCGGTGACGCCGCCCGCATTGGTGCTTTCGAGTCGTCTCACGGGGCTCTCGCACGCCACGCCCGGTCGGTTGATCATCTTTTCGTCCCCCGATCCGCTTTGATGCACCGGTCAGACCAGGTCCGGCCGGCGACGAAGAGGCGGTGTCCGACATGGCGTCACACACGCGTGGCAGGAACCTCACGGGCCTGGGTGCCCTGTCCCTCGCCGCAGGCGCCGTCCTCGCCCTCAACGCCGCCCAGCCCCCGGCCGCCCGCGCGCACACCGCGCCCGCCGGCGCCGTGGTCGTCTCCCTCGGCAGCTGCCCGGCCGACGGCCGGATGTGCGCCACGCCCCGCCGCATCGCCGTCCTCGACGGCCGGACGCTCACCCTGGACGCCCTCGGCAGCCGCGCCTCCGGCGGCCCCCTCGACCTCGCCCTGCGCACCACCGGCCGGCTCGCCGACGTCACCGTCACCGACCACCAGGGGCGCCGGATCGCCGGTACGGTCAGCGCCGACGGCACCCGCTGGACCAGCATCGCGCCGCTCGCCGCCGGCACCCGCTACACCGCCCGCCTCACCGTGGAAGGCGACGACGGCCGGCCGCAGCGCCGGCACGCCCGGCTCGACCTGCGGGTCCCGGCCGCACCCGAGGGCGAGCGGCTCACCGCCGAACTCGGCCCCGGCGGCGGCACGTACGGAGTCGGCCAGCCCGTCACCGCCGAACTGAGCCACCCCGTCCCGGCCACCGATCCCGTGGCCCGCCGCACGGTCGAGCGCGCGCTGCACGTCAGCTCCGAGCCGTACGTCGAAGGCTCCTGGTACTGGGTCTCGCCCACCACCCTCCACTACCGCCCGCGCGCCTACTGGCCCGCCCACGCCACCGTCCGCGTCACCAGTGCCCTCGACGGCGTCCCCGTCATCGGGCGGCTCTACGGCGGTCCCTCGGCGCCGCTCACCCTCACCATCGGCGACCGGATCGAGGCCGTCACCGACGTCGCCGCGCACACCCTCACCGTGCTGCGCGACGGCCAGGAGATCCGCAGCATCCCCGTCACCACGGGCAAGGAGGGCTACCGCACCCGCGGCGGCGTGAAGGTCGTCCTCGGCAAGGAGGCCACCGTCCGGATGCGGGGCGACTCCATCGGCATCGAGCGCGGCAGCAGCGACTTCTACGACCTCAAGGTCCGCTGGGCCACCCGGGTGACATGGAGCGGCGAGTACCTGCACGCCGCCCCCTGGTCGCTCGACGCGCAGGGTGTCGAGAACGTCAGCCACGGCTGCACCGGCATGAGCACCGAGGACGCCGCCTGGCTCTTCGGCACGCTCCGCGAGGGCGACCCCGTCCGGGTCGTCCACGGCTTCGGCGAGGAGATGACGCCGTTCGACAACGGCTACGGCGACTGGAACCTGAGCTGGCCCGCCTGGCTCCGGGGCAGCGCCTTCGGCCCCGCCGCCGACGCGGCGGCCGGCCCCGACGGCGGCCTGCGCCCCGCCCTCTGACGGCACGGACGAACAGGAGCGACGATGACGGAGATCACCGCGGTCGAACTCGCCGACGGCGGCATGCTGTACGTGGAGGCCGCGCCGATCGGGCGTGCGGAAGCCGGTCCGGGAGGGGGCGGTCCGGGAGAAAGTGGCCCGGGAGAGGGCGGTCCGGGAGGAGGCGGTCCGGGAGGAGACGGTTCGGCCGCGGACGGGACCGGTGAGACCGGTGACCTGGAGGGACGGTTCGAGGACCACCTCCCCGACCTCTCCGGTGTCACCGCCGCGCTGTCCTCCTTCGCCCAGCAGATCGGCGACGCCCTGCACCGCGCCGCGCCGGACCGGGCCACCGTGGAGTTCGGCTGCCAACTCGGCCTGCAGGCCGGCAGGCTCACCGCCCTCGTCGTCCAGGGCAGCGCTTCCGCCAACCTCCGCGTCACCCTCGAATGGGACAAGGGCTAGCCGGCAAAGTAGAGCGAGCCCTCGCCCGAGGAGCGTCAGACCCGGCCGCCGCCCGCCGTGTCCGAGGACAGCCGCTGTGCCGCGTAGATCGGAAGCACGGACAGCAGCACGAGCAGCGCGGCCACCACGTTCACCACTGGCGCCTGCTGAGGCCGGGTCATGTTGTCGAAGATCCACAGCGGCAGGGTCTGCACCCCGGGACCGGCCGTGAAGGTCGTCACCACGACCTCGTCGAAGGAGAGGGCGAAGGCGAGCAGTCCGCCCGCGAGCAGCGCCGAGCGCAGCAGCGGGAAGGTGGCGTCCCAGAAGGTACGGAAGGTGTGCGCGCCCAGGTCCATGGCCGCCTCCTCGTACGAACCGGGCAGCCGGCGCAGCCGCGCGACCACGTTGTTGAAGACCACCACGATGCAGAAGGTGGCGTGCCCGACGATCACCGTGAAGAGCCCGAGGCCCACGCCCAGCGGCTTCAGGACCGTGCCGAAGGCCGAGTTGAGGGCGATGCCGGTGACGATGCCGGGCAGCGCGATCGGCAGCACGACGGCGAACGACACGGCCTCGCGCCCGAAGAAGCGGTGCCGCTGCACGGCGAAGGCGATCAGCGTGCCGAGCACGAGCGCCACCGCCGTCGCCGCGAGACCCGCCCGCACCGAGGTCCACAGCGCCTCGCGCGCCCCCTCGTTGGCCCAGGCAGCCGACCACCACTTCAGCGTGAGCCCGGGCGGCGGCCAGCTCGCCGAGCGGTCCGGGTTGAGCGAGCCGAGGAGCACGAGCAGCAGCGGCAGATAGATGACGGCGAAGCCGAGCGCGGCCGCGGTGCGCAGCGCGATCCGCGCGGGACGGGAGAGGTTCATCGGGGGAAGTCCTTCCGCGGACGGGTCCGACGGGTCCGACGGGGTCGACGGGTCACAGGCTGCGCAGCGCTCCGGTGCGCCGCACCGCGAGCAGGTAGAGGACGATGACGGCCACCGGGACGGTGCCGAGCGCGGCGGCCATCGGCAGGTTGAGGGTGACGTTGGAGTAGACGAGGTTGCCGATGAGCTGGGTCTTGCCGCCGACGATCTGCACGGTGATGTAGTCGCCGAGGCTGAGCGAGAAGGTGAAGACGGACCCGGCCGCGATCGCCGGCCACACCATGGGCAGCACCACTGAGACGAAGGTCCGCCCGGCGCGTGCGCCGAGGTCGGCGGAGGCGTTCAGCAGGCTGTCCGGGAGCTGTTCGAGCGCGGTGTGCACCGGGAGGATCATGTACGGCAGCCAGAGGTAGGTGAGGACCAGGACGGTGGCGGTCAGCCCGTACCCCGGCCCGTGCAGCCCCAGCGGCTTCAGCACCCAGTCCAGTGGCCCGCCCTCGGACAGGATCAGCCGCCACGCGTACACCTTGACCAGGTAGCTCGCCCACAGCGGGGTGAGGATCGCGACGACCAGCAGCGGCCTGCGGCGCGGGCTCGCCACCCGGGCGGTGTAGAAGGCGAGCGGGAAGGCGATGATCGCGCACAGCACGGTCACGGTGAGGGCCACGCCCACCGTGCGCAGGGCGACCGTCCGGTAGACGGGCGAAGTGACGAGGTCCTGGAAGTTCTGCGCCGACCAGACCCGGACCACCTCGGAGGTGAAGGAGTCGGTGGTCCAGAACGCGGACAGGAACAGCGCGGCGAGCGAGCCCAGATAGGCGAGCACGGCGTAGAGGACGGTGAAGACGATCATCGAGGTGATCACCTCGCCCTGGGAGACCCCGGGGGAGACGGCGTCACGGGTGCGCAGCA
>NZ_JBSGBF010000179.1:0-5776 GCF_053601115.1 Streptomyces sp. NPDC004788 | reverse complement strand
TTCCGCCGCCCCCGCCGATTCGATCGGCGGGGGCGGTTTCGTGCCCGGGCGCGTCCGGTTTTCGCGCGTCGGGGACCCGGCCGGAATGTTCATGCGGTCAACATCGGGCAGGATGAGCCCATGGCAGCGATTTCGGGAGGAAAGACCTACCATCACGGCGACCTGCGCAACGCCCTCATCTGCGCGGCCGTCGACCTCGCCACCGAAGGGGGCCCCGAACGGGTCGTGCTGCGCGAGGCCGCCCGCCGCGTCGGCGTCTCGCCCACCGCCGCCTACCGGCACTTCGAAGGCCGCGGCGAGCTCCTCGCCGCCGTCCGCGAACACGCCCGGCGCGCCCTCGCCGACGCCATGGAGCGCACCGCCACCCGCATCCCCGGCGCCGACGACTGCGCCCTCGCCGCCGAGACCCGGCTCGCCGCCCTGTGCCGCGGCTACGTCGCCTTCGCCGTCGCCCAGCCGGGCCTCTACCGGTCCGCCTTCAGCACCCCGGGCGCCGACGACGCCGACAGCGCCGCCGAGGGGCCGGGAACCACGGAGGTACGGGCGTTCACGCTGCTCACCGACGCCCTCGCGGCCGTCGCCGCGACCGCCCGGCCGCCCCGCGCCGCCCGGCCCGCCGCCGAGGCCGCCGCGTGGTCGGCCGTGCACGGACTGTCGCTGCTGCTCCTGGAGGACCCGCTGCGGCGGCTGCCCGCCCAGCGCCGGGACGACGTCGTCGAATCCACCCTGGCGATGGTGGTCTCCGGGACCAGGGCCTGCTGAGCGCCTCCGGGAGACCGTCAACATTCCGTGAACTTCCCCTCGCCGGGGGAAGGTTGACGTGCCCTGCGGCGTTGTCGCGTTGCGCCCACCCCCGGACGCGGTACATCACCTCGTGCAACGTAAGCTGGACCGGTCTGTTTCGCGGCAAGTGGGGCGATACCCCGGCGATGTCCCACGGCCCCGGCGGCCGGGCGGTGCGCCATGGGCAAGGGTCGGCGGCGTGTCCGAAATAGGATGGATTGGATCCGCGGTGTAGAACGGGAGATGTGACGGCCATGACGCAGAATCTCCAGCTCCACGAGGGTGTCGCCGTCCCCGCGTCGGGCAGCGGCCGGTGACGGGAACCCGGCAGGTGCGCCCCGATGACGCCGCTTCGCGCACCACACTCGGCAAGGCCGCGGACGAGAACTTCCCCGTGGCCCCCTTCTTCCTGCCGCGCGCCTGGCGCGACGACCTCATGGCCGTCTACGGCTTCGCCCGCCTCGTCGACGACATCGGCGACGGCGACCTCGCGCCCGGCGGCGCCGACGCCCGCCACCTGGGCGTCGACCCCGGGCACGCCGACGACCGGCTCGCGGTGCTCGACGCCTTCGAGGCCGACCTCATGCGCGTCTTCGACCCGTCCGACGGCCCGGCCCGGCACCCGCTGCTGCGCGCCCTCGGCCCCACCGTCGAACGCTGCCGGCTCACCCCGGAGCCGTTCCTCGGCCTCGTCGCCGCCAACCGCCAGGACCAGCTGATCCGCCGCTACGAGACGTACGACGACCTCGTGGCCTACTGCGAGCTGTCCGCCAACCCCGTCGGCCGGCTCGTCCTCGGCATCACCGGCACCGCCACCCCCGAGCGGATCCGCCGCTCCGACGAGATCTGCACCGCGCTCCAGATCGTCGAGCACCTCCAGGACGTCGCCGAGGACCTCGGCCGCGACCGGATCTACCTGCCCGCCGAGGACCTGAAGCGCTTCCACGTCACCGAGGACGACCTCGCCCGGCCCACGGCCGGCGCGTCCGTGCGCGCCCTGATCGCCTTCGAGGCGGACCGGGCACGCGGACTGCTCGACGCCGGCGTGCCGCTCGTCGGCAGTGTCCACGGCCGCCTCCGGCTGCTCCTGGCCGGCTTCACCGCCGGCGGGTACGCGGCGCTCGACGCGATCGCCGCCGCCGGCTTCGACGTGTTGTCCGGGCCGCCCAAGGCCGCCAAACCGAGTCTGATGCGCCGGGCGGGCGCCGTCCTGCTCACGGCGCGGAGAGAGGGGTGAGCCGGACAGTGGAGGGACAGTCCCAACCGTCCGCGCCGGTCCAGGCCGCGTACAGCTACTGCGAGGCCGTGACCGGGGCGCAGGCGCGCAACTTCGCGTACGGGATCCGGCTGCTGCCGACCGAGAAGCGGCAGGCCATGTCGGCGCTCTACGCGTTCTCGCGGCGGGTCGACGACATCGGCGACGGGCCGCTCGCACCCGCCGACAAGACGGACCGCCTGGAGGCGACCCGGGCGCTCCTCGGCCGCGTCCGGGCCGGCGAGATCGAGGAGGACGACACCGACCCGGTCGCCGTCGCCCTCACCGACGCCGCCCGCCGCTTCCCGATCCCGCTCGGCGGGCTCGACGAGCTCATCGACGGCGTGCTCATGGACGTGCGCGGCGCGACCTACGAGACCTGGGACGACCTCAGGGTCTACTGCCGCTGCGTGGCCGGCGCCATCGGCCGGCTCTCGCTGGGCGTCTTCGGCACCCAGCCCGGCGCCGCCGGGTCCGAACGAGCCGCCGAGTACGCCGACACCCTCGGCCTCGCGCTCCAGCTCACCAACATCCTGCGCGACGTCCGCGAGGACGCCGGTAACGGCCGCACCTACCTGCCGGCCGACGACCTCGCCAAGTTCGGCTGCGCCGACGGCTTCGGCACCGACACCCCGCCGCCGGGCGCCGACTTCGCCGGCCTCGTCCACTTCGAGGTCCGCCGCGCCCGCGCCCTCTTCGCCGAGGGCTACCGGCTGCTCCCGATGCTCGACCGCCGCAGCGGCGCCTGCGTCGCCGCCATGGCCGGCATCTACCGCCGCCTCCTCGACCGCATCGAACGCGACCCCGAGGCCGTCCTGCGCGGCCGCGTCTCCCTCCCCGGCCGCGAGAAGGCCTTCGTCGCCGTCCGCGGCCTCTCGGGCTTCGACGCCCGTCACATCTCCCGCCGCACGTCGAGGAGGCCCGCGTGACCCACGCCGCGCCGCCGCGGGCCGCCGCGCACTCCTCGTACGCCGCCACGGCGCGGGTGGCCGCGCACCCCTCGTACGACGCCTCGCCGTCGGCTGACCGCCGCGACGGCGAGTCGGCCGCGCGCCGCCCCCGCGGCGCCGGACGGGCCGTCGGTGCGGCCGGCAGGACCCGGACAACCCGCGGCCTCCGTACCGCGTCCCTGGACACGACGTTCCGAGAGGAGGCCGCATGACCGCCGACGACATCCGGGTCACCGGGGGAGCGGCCGACGTGCGCGGGCACGGTGAGCGGCGGCCGAGGGCCGTCGTCGTCGGCGGCGGACTCGCCGGGCTGACCAGCGCGCTGCAGCTGGCCGGGGCCGGGCTGCGGGTGACGCTGCTCGAAGGGCGGCCGCGGCTCGGCGGGCTCGCGACCTCGTTCCGGCGCGGGGAGCTCACGGTCGACAACGGGCAGCACGTGTACCTGCGCTGCTGCACCGCGTACAGCTGGTTCCTGGACCGGGTCGGCGGCGCGCACCTCGCGCCCGTCCAGCCGCGCCTCGACGTGCCGGTGCTCGACGTCGCGCACCCGCGTGGGCCGCGGCTCGGGCGGCTGCGGCGGGACGCCCTGCCGGTGCCGCTGCATCTGGCGCGGAGCCTGGCGACGTATCCGCATCTGTCGCCCGGCGAGCGGGCGAGCGTCGCGCGCGCCGCGCTCGCGCTGAAGAAGCTGGATCCGGCCGACCCGGCGCTCGACGGCATCGACTTCGGCACCTGGCTGGGCCGGCACGGCCAGTCCGCGCGCACCGTCGAGGCGCTGTGGGACCTGGTGGGAGTGGCGACGCTGAACGCCCTCGCGCCGCACGCCTCCATGGGCCTCGCGGCGAAGGTGTTCAAGACCGGGCTGCTCTCCGACAGCGGCGCCGCCGACATCGGCTGGGCCCGCGTCCCGCTCGGCCACCTCCACGACGACCTCGCCCGCAAGGCCCTCGACGACCTGGGCGTGCGGATCGAGCTGCGCACCAAGGCCGAGCGGATCAGCCGCACCGGCGACGGCCGCTGGGCCGTCCAGGTGCCGGGGGAGACGCTGGAGGCGGACGCCGTCGTCCTCGCCGTACCGCAGCGCGAGACCCGCGAACTGCTGCCGGACGGCGCGCTCGACGACCCCGACCGGCTGCTCGACATCGGCACCGCGCCGATCCTCAACGTGCACGTGATCTACGACCGCAAGGTGCTGCGCCGGCCGTTCTTCGCCGCGCTCGGCACCCCCGTCCAGTGGGTCTTCGACCGCACCGACTCCTCCGGGCTCACCGGCCCCGGCCAGTACCTCGCCCTCTCGCAGTCCGCCGCGCACGACGAGATCGACGAGCCGGTCGCCGCCCTGCGCGAGCGCTACCTGCCCGAGCTGGAGCGACTGCTGCCCGCCGCCCGGGGCGCCGGTGTCCGCGACTTCTTCGTCACCCGCGAGCGGACCGCCACGTTCGCCCCGACCCCTGGCGTCGGCCGGCTCCGGCCCGGCGCCCGCACCCACGCCCCCGGCCTCTACCTGGCCGGCGCCTGGACCGCCACCGGCTGGCCCGCGACCATGGAGGGTGCCGTCCGCAGCGGCTTCAGCGCCGCGGGCGCCGCGCTCTCCGCACTCGGCCGCCACTACGACCACCCGCTACAGGAGGCGGCATGAGTGTGAGTACCGGAACTAGAGGAGAGACCGTGCCGACTGTGCCCCCGGGGAATCCGGGCGTCGACACCGCGGATGTCGCCGCACTGCTGGAACGGGGCCGCGCCCTGTCCACGCCTGTCATGCGGGCGGCCGTCGACCGCCTCGCGCCGCCCATGGACACCGTGGCCGCCTACCACTTCGGCTGGATCGACGCCCAGGGCAACCCGACCGAGGGCGACAGCGGCAAGGCGGTCCGCCCCGCCCTCGCGCTGATCTCCGCCGAGGCCGCGGGCGCCGCCCCCGAGGTCGGCATCCCCGGCGCCGTCGCCGTCGAGCTGGTGCACAACTTCTCGCTGCTCCACGACGACCTCATGGACGGCGACGAGCAGCGCCGCCACCGCGACACCGTGTGGAAGGTGCACGGCCCCGCCCAGGCCATCCTGGTCGGCGACGCGCTCTCCGCCCTCGCCAACGAGCTGCTGCTGGAACTCGGCACCGCCGAGGCCGGCCGCGCCACCCGCCGCCTCACCACCGCCAACCGCAAGCTCATCGACGGGCAGGCGCAGGACATCTCCTACGAGCACCGCGAGCGGGTCACCGTCGAGGAGTGCCTGGAGATGGAGGGCAACAAGACCGGCGCCCTGCTCGCCTGCGCCGCCTCCATCGGCGCCGTCCTCGCGGGCTGCGACGACCGCACGGCCGACAAGCTGGAGGAGTACGGCTACCACCTCGGCCTCGCCTTCCAGGCCGTCGACGACCTGCTCGGCATCTGGGGCGACCCGGAGTCCACCGGCAAGCAGACCTGGTCCGACCTGCGCCAGCGCAAGAAGTCGCTGCCGGTCGTCGCCGCCCTCGCGGCCGGCGGTCCGGCCTCCGAGGAGCTCGGCGAGCTGCTCGCGGCCGACGCCAAGAGCACGGACTTCGACTCCTTCTCCGAGGAGGAGTTCGCCGCCCGCGCAGCCCTGATCGAGGCGGCCGGCGGCCGGGAGTGGACCTCCCAGGAGGCCCGCCGCCAGCACGCCATCGCCATCCGGGCCCTGCACGAGGTCGACATGCCCGCCCGGGTCCGCGACCAGCTCACGGCACTGGCCGATTTCGTCGTCGTACGGAAGAGATGATCACCATCGCTCTGATATAGCTGCGCAGTCGCCGGCCGGTGCCACCCGGCAC
>NZ_JBSGBF010000178.1:0-5895 GCF_053601115.1 Streptomyces sp. NPDC004788 | reverse complement strand
GAAGGCCCCCTGCCGGGACGTTCCGGCAGGGGGCCTTCGATGTGCGTGACGTCGGATCAGACCGTGCGGAAGGCCAGCACCACGTTGTGGCCGCCGAAACCGAACGAGTTGTTGATCGCGGCGATCGTGCCCTGCGGCAGCTCGCGCGGGGTGTCGCGGACGATGTCGGCCTCGACCTCCGGGTCCAGGTCGTCGACGTTGATCGTCGGCGGGGCGACGCGGTTGTGCAGCGCGAGGACGGTGGCGACGGTCTCGATGCCGCCGGCGCCGCCGAGCAGGTGGCCGGTCATCGACTTGGTCGCGGAGACCGCGACGTGGTCCAGGTCGTCGCCCAGGACCTTGCGCAGCGCCTTGATCTCGGCGACGTCGCCCTGCGGGGTCGACGTGGCGTGGGCGTTGAGGTGCACGACCTCGGACGGCTTCAGGTCCGTGTCGTCGAGCAGGTTCTGCAGCGCGGCGGCGATGCCGCGGCCGGTCGGCTCGGGCTGCGCGATGTGGTGGCTGTCGGCGGACAGGCCCTGGCCCAGCGCCTCGCAGTAGATCTTCGCGCCGCGCGCCTTGGCGAACTCCTCGGACTCGAGCACGACGACGCCCGCGCCCTCGCCGAGGATGAAGCCGTCACGGCCCTTGTCGTAGGGACGGGAGGCCTTCTGGGGCTCGTCGTTGTTCTTGGACATCGCCATCATGTTGGCGAAGGCCGCGATCGGCAGCGGGTGGATCGCCGCCTCGGTGCCACCGGCGACGACCACGTCGGCACGGCCGGTGCGGATCATCTCGATGGCGTAGCCGATGGCCTCGGCACCCGACGCGCACGCGGAGACCGGGGTGTGCACGCCCGCCCGGGCGTTCACCTCGAGGCCGACGTTGGCGGAGGGGCTGTTGGGCATGAGCATCGGCACGGTGTGCGGGGAGACGCGGCGGACGCCGGACTCCTTCAGCACGTCGTACTGGTCGAGCAGCGTGGTGACGCCGCCGATGCCGGAGGCGATGACGGAGCCGAGCCGCTCGGGCGCGATCTTCTCGTCCTCACCGGCCGGGGCGGTGTAGCCGGCGTCGGCCCACGCCTCGCGGGCCGCGATCAGCGCGAACTGCGCCGAGCGGTCCAGCTTGCGGGCCAGCGGCCGGGGGAGCACCTCGGAGGGGTCCACCGCGGCGAGCGCGGCGATCCGGACGGGCAGCTCAGCGAAGCGCTCGCCCTCCAGGGGCTTCACGCCGGAGCGGCCCGCGAGGAGGCCCTCCCACGTGGAAGCGGAGTCGCCACCCAGCGGAGTGGTTGCGCCGATACCGGTGACGACCACGGTGCGATTGGTCGAGCTCACAGGAATTCTTTCTCCATGTGTGTGATGGTCGAAAAACGGCGCCACCGCCGGGTGGCGAACCGGTTCAGCCGGACCAGGTCCGGCTGGGGCCGAATCAGGCCTGGTGCTCGAGGATGTAGTTGGTGGCGTCACCGACGGTGCGGAGACCCTTGACGTCCTCGTCGGGGATCTTGACGTCGAAGCGCTCTTCGGCGGCCACGACGACCTCGACCATGGACAGGGAGTCGACGTCCAGGTCGTCGGTGAAGGACTTGTCGATCTGGACGTCCTCGACCGGGATACCGGCGATCTCGTTCACGATCTCGGCGAGGCCCTTGACGATCTCGTCCTGGGTGAAGGCCATGGTGGCGCTCCTTCTGGTGTGTTCTGTAGAAAAGGGCTTCCGGATGATCCGGAGTGCCTAGGGGAGAGTAACGACCGTCGCGGCGAAGACGAGACCCGCCCCGAAGCCGATGATGAGCGCCGTATCGCCGCTCTTGGCCTTGCCGGTCGCCAGGAGCCGCTCCATCGCGAGCGGGATCGAGGCGGCCGAGGTGTTGCCGGTGGTCTCCACGTCACGGGCGACCGTGACGTGCTCCGGCAGCTTGAGCGTCTTCACCATCGAGTCGATGATCCGCATGTTGGCCTGGTGCGGGATGAAGACGTCCAGGTCGTCCGCCGAGATGCCGGCGGCGTCCAGTGCCTGCTGGGCGACCTTCGCCATCTCGAAGACGGCCCAGCGGAACACCGCCTGGCCCTCCTGCGTGATGGCCGGGAACCGCTCCACGGAGCCGTCGCGGTAGTCGTTCCACGGCACGGTCTGCTTGATGGTCTCGGACTTGTCGCCCTCGGAACCCCACACGGTGGGGCCGATGTGCGGCTCCGGCGAGGGGCCGACGACCACGGCACCGGCGCCGTCGCCGAACAGGAAGGCCGTCGCGCGGTCCTCCAGATCCGTCAGGTCGCTGAGCCGCTCCACGCCGATGACGAGGACGTACTCCGCCGAACCCTCGACGATCATGCCCTTGGCGAGGGTCAGACCGTAGCCGAAGCCCGCGCAGCCGGCGGAGATGTCGAAGGCGGCCGGCTTGCCGGCGCCGATCTTGTCCGCGATCTCGGTGGCCACCGCCGGGGTCTGCTTGAAGTGCGAGACCGTGGAGACGACGACCGCGCCGATCTGCTCGGGAGTGATCCCGGCGTCGGCGATGGCCTTGCCCGCGGCCTCCACCGACATCGCAGTGACGGTCTCCTCGGGCGACGCCCAGTGGCGGGTCGCGATGCCGGAGCGGGAGCGGATCCACTCGTCGGACGAGTCGATCTTCTCCAGGATCACCTCGTTGGGCACCACACGGGTCGGGCGGTAGCCGCCGACGCCCATGATGCGCGCGTAGGGGTGACCCTTGCTGGGCTGGATCTTCGCCATGCTTCTCGACACTCCTTGTCAGGCCGTGGCCGTGTCAGTGGACGTCGACTCTGCGATAAGCGTGCGGGCTGCGTCGAGGTCGTCGGGGGTCTTGAGCGCCACGGTGGGGACACCGGGCAGGGCGCGCTTGGCGAGACCGGTCAGGGTGCCGCCGGGGCACACCTCGACGAGGCCGGTGACACCGAGCTCCTTGAAGGTCTCCATGCACAGGTCCCAGCGGACCGGGTTGGCGACCTGGCCGACCAGGCGCGCGATGACCTCCGCGCCGGTGGTCACGACCTGGCCGTCCTTGTTGGAGACGTAGCGCGTGTTCGGGGCGGCCGGGGACAGCTCCTTCGCCGCCTCCTCCAGCTTCGCCACCGCGGGGGCCATGTGGTGCGTGTGGAACGCGCCGGCGACCTTCAGGGCCACGACGCGGCGGACGCCCTCGGGCTTGTCCGCCTCCAGGGCAGCCAGCTGTTCCATGGTGCCGGCGGCGACGATCTGGCCGGCGCCGTTCACGTTCGCCGGGGTCAGGCCGAGCTTCTCGAGGTGCGGGACGGTCACCTCGGGGTCGCCGCCGAGCAGCGCCGACATGCCGGTCTGCGTGATCGCGGCGGCCTCGGCCATCGCCAGACCACGGGTGCGTACGAGACGCAGCGCGGCGATGTCGTCGAGGACGCCCGCGAACGCGGCCGCGGTGATCTCGCCGACGCTGTGACCGGCGACGGCGCCGGGCGTCACGTCACCGAGGGCGGCGGCGGACAGGAGGCCGGCCGCGACGAGCAGCGGCTGGGCCACGGCGGTGTCGCGGATCTCGTCCGCGTCCGCCTTCGTGCCGTAGTGGGCAAGGTCGAGCCCGATGGCGTCGGACCAGGCCGCGACGCGGTCGGCGGCACCGGGGAGTTCGAGCCAGGGAGTCAGGAAGCCGGGCGTCTGGGCGCCTTGGCCGGGAGCGACGAGTACGAGCACCCTCACACTCTCTCTTGGGGACGGTCCCTGACGCCCGTGGGGACAAGGACGAAGAACCGTCGGGGGAATTGTTGGTGTTCGACAAAAGTCTAGGACTGCGTATCTGCGTCGGCCAAGCGCCCCAGAATCAGCGCGATCCGCAGAGTGAACGCCGAGCGGACGTCGGAGGGTGACCATCCGGTGACGTCGGTCACACGTCGAAGCCGGTAGCGCACGGTGTTCGGGTGTACGAAGAGCATCCGGGCCGCACCCTCCAGACTGCTCGCCTGCTCCAGGTAGACACTCAGCGTTTCGAGCAGCGCCGAACCCGCTTCCTCCAGCGGTCTGTAGATCTCCTCCACCAACTGCTCGCGCGCCGAAGGGTCGGAGGCGATCGCGCGCTCCGGGAGGAGATCATCCGCGAGGACCGGCCGCGGGGCGTCCTGCCACGCCGAAGCGGCCTTCAGACCGGCCGCGGCGGCCTGCGCGGACCGGGTCGCGGCCAGCAGGTCGGGCACGACGGGGCCGGCGACGACCGGGCCTGCGGCGTACGGGCCGATCAGCGCCTTCGCCACGGCCAGCGGGTTGTCGTTGCCGCCCGCGATGACGACCAGACGGTCGCCGAGGACGCCGGTGAGCACCTGGAGCTTGGCGTGCCGGGCGGCGCGGCGGATCGCCTCCACCGTCAGCTCGGAGTCGCCGTCCGGGGCGGTGCCGAGGACCACGCAGACGTGCTCCGGAGAGTTCCAGCCGAGCGCGGCGGCGCGGGACACGGCGCCCTCGTCGGCCTCGCCGGACAGCACCGCGTTCACGACCAGGGACTCGAGCCGGGCGTCCCAGGCGCCGCGCGCCTCCGCCGCCTGCGCGTACACCTGGGCGGTCGCGAAGGCGATCTCCCGCGCGTACACGAGCAGCGCCTCGCGCAGCACGCTCTCGTCGCCCGGCGCCGCGACCTCCTCGATCGCGGCCTCCATGACCTCGATCGTGGTCCGCACCATCTCCACGGTCTGGCGCAGCGTGATCGCCCGGGTCAGTTCGCGCGGTGCCGTGCCGAAGACGTCGGTGGAGATCGCCTGCGGGGTCTCCGGGTGCCGGAACCACTCCGTGAACGCGGCGATACCGGCCTGCGCGACCAGACCGATCCACGACCGGTTCTCGGGCGGCATCGCCCGGTACCACGGCAGCGACTCGTCCATGCGGGCAATGGCGTTGGCGGCGAGCCGCCCGGAGGACTGTTCGAGGCGCTTCAGGGTCGCGGCATGCGGGTGAGCGGCGTTCACGGGTTCAGACACGGGGACAAGACTGCCTTATCGGGACGGCGACGTGCGGGGGCGGGGCTGCGTCAGGACGGAGTCGGGTCGCAGTCGGGTCGCAGTCGGGACGGTTTCGCGGGGCGCGCGGGCCCCGGACGGTTACCGTGGGCGCCGTGATACGCATCCAGCGCGACGGCGAGCGCTACCCGGGCGGCGACCCCGAGGCCGGCATCGACACCCGGCACGCCTTCTCCTTCGGTTCGCACTACGACCCCGACAACCTGCGCTTCGGGGCGTTGATCGCCTGCAACGAGGAGCGTCTCGCGCCGGGCGCCGGCTTCGACGAGCACCCGCACAGCCACACCGAGATCGTCACGTGGGTGGTCGAGGGCGAGCTGACCCACCGCGACTCGACGGGCCACGCCACGGTCGTCGGGCGCGGTGACCTCCAACACCTGAGCGCGGCCGCCGGGGTGCGGCACGTGGAGCGCAACGACGGCACCGAGCCGCTCGTCTTCGTCCAGATGTGGCTGGCGCCGGCCGAGCCCGGCGGGGAGCCGTCGTACGACGTCGTCCGCGGCATCGCCGACGCCACCCCGTACGCCCTGCCGGCGGCGGGCGCGATGCTGCACGTGCGCCGCCTGGAGACGGGCGAGCGGGCGGCGCTGCCGGACGCGGACCTGCTGTACGTGCACGTGGTGCGCGGCACGGTCCGGCTGGCGGGCGAGGAGCTGGCGGCGGGGGACGCGGCGCGCGCCGAGGGAGAGAAGGACCTCGCGCTGCTCGCGACGGGGGACGCGGAGGTCCTGGTGTGGGACATGCGGAGCGGCGCTGCGGGCGGCTAGGCGGACGGTCCGGCGCGGACGACGGCCTGGAGGGGCCCTAGGGGGTGTCTTGCCGATCATGCCGGGCTCGCGACGCCTGGCACCGCGCCTCGCCGCGTTGTCGTCGGTCGCCGATGCTCCGCATGGACTCCCTCCTCCGCCTTGCG
>NZ_JBSGBF010000177.1:0-5980 GCF_053601115.1 Streptomyces sp. NPDC004788 | reverse complement strand
CCTCGCTCGGGAACCAGCCGGGCTTCCCCCGCCCTCTGGGGCAGGGGCAAGTGCGTGCGACGGGCCGTAGGACCGTCGTACGCGATAGCTTGCTCCGCCGGGAGCCGTCGTGGGGTCACGCTGCTGTTCGGCGGTGGTCACCGCCGGGTCGTCGGTGGTCATCGGCTCGTCTCGGGGTTCTGCTGCTGGATTTCGCGGACGAGTTCCTCGATCCAGTCCATGGCGAGGACCGGGTGGTGCAGGGTCCAGGGGCGATCGTGCTGCTCGCGTTGCACGATCCAGGTGGTGTCGGGGCCGGACTGGGCGCGGTAGAGGTGGCCGTGCTGGTGAAGGACGGTCAGCCAGGAGTCGACTTCGGCGGGAGTGGCCGGGTGGGTGCGCATCGGGTGTTCTCCGCTTCTGCTCTGGAGGGGTGTGGCGCGGGTGTCCGGAGCGGGTGACCGGCTCGGTCACCCGCTCCCTGGGTGTCCGGTCAATTCCGGGTGGAGGTGACCGGCTGTCCGTGCTGGGCGCGGAGCTGGGCCATCAGGGCGGTCAGGGTGTCGCTGGAGAGCGGGATCTGCTGACCGCGGATCGCCTGGGCGACCACCTTGCGGGTCAGCTTGTCCTCGGCCCTGACCGCTGACCGGGCGATCTTCAGCAGTTCCTCGGTGTCCGGGTCAGGCCGCCGGTCACCGGGTGTCCGGGCCTCTCGGTCAGTGACCGGCGGCGGCGTGACCGGCGGGGTGGTGACCGCCGCCGGGCTGTCCTGGTTGCCGGTGACCGGTGCGGTGTCGTCGGGGCGGTCAGTGACCGGCCGAGCCGAGTCTGACTGTCCGGGCAGGTCAGCGGCCTCGTGCGACTGGCCTCGGTCATGGGTGACCGGGTTGCTGCTGCCCACCGGGGCCCTGTCCCCGGTCAGTGACTGGGAGGCAGGGGCCTGCTTTCCCAGGGACAGTGGCGGCCGGTCGGTGAGGGCGGTGACCGGCTGACCGGCCTTGACCTGACCGATCGCCGACCGGTTCTGACCGATCCGGTCAGTCCGGGTGACCTCGATGGCGTCGCGCCGGTCACCCTGACCCGAGTGACCCGGGTAACCGGGGTGACCGAGGTCCTCGCGGTCACTGCCCTTGACCGGCCCTCGGGCGATGAGGATGTAGAGGTGGACCGCTCCGGCCAGGGCGAGCGGGGCGATGGTGGACAGCACCGCGACCACCGTGTCGCCGAGCCGGAGGCCGGTGCCGGCGACCGCGTCCTCGTTGAGCCGCACCGCGTGGAGCGCGTTGGCCCAGATGCTGGCGGCGGTGGCCGTGCCGAAGAGCGTCCAGACGTAGAGCCGGGCGCGCAGCGGCGCGTCGCGGAGGACCAGGAGCGCCCGGACGCCGTAGGCGATGAA
The DNA here is from genome assembly GCF_053601115.1 of Streptomyces sp. NPDC004788. Taxonomy (NCBI): domain Bacteria; kingdom Bacillati; phylum Actinomycetota; class Actinomycetes; order Kitasatosporales; family Streptomycetaceae; genus Streptomyces; species Streptomyces sp. NPDC004788. Next base: position 4,605 of record NZ_JBSGBF010000177.1, on the reverse strand, counting down.
CCCGTCGATCACCAGGGGGAAGAGGTAGGTGAGGAAGCCTCGGATGTGGATGGCGACGGCCATCTGCTGCAGCGCGTCGTACGACAGCGCGCATCCCGCACCGCCGAGGGCGATGACGACCGCTCGGTCCCAGCCGGATATGTGCGCCGTCTTCGGCACGGTCAGGGCAGTCACGCCGCCGTCCCGAAGTCGTCGCGACCCAGGCGCTCGATGCCGGCCTCAGACGAGGCGGTGGCCGTCTCGGGTTGATTCAGGTCTCGGTTGCGCAGGGCGCGGCGGAGTTCCCGGTATCGCTTCTGGGCGTGCTCCTCGGTGATCTTGAGGAGCCAGGCCAGGCGCTGCTCGGTCACCCCGTGGCGGTAGGCGGCGCGGATGACCGCGCGGCGCTCGGCCTTGGTGAGGTGGATGTCGCGACCGGCGATGGTGTCGTTGACGCGGCTGTAGTCGAGGCGGTGGGCGATCTTCTCGTGCAGAGGGCCGCGCTCCTCCTCGGTCAGTCCGCCTCGGATGCCGTCGGCGTCGCCGGCTTCCAGGGCGGCGTCCAGGCAGACGCGGCGGACCGGGCACTGGCCGCACAGCGCCTTCGCTTCGGTGATCTTGTCGGTCTCATCGGGGTCCGGGAAGAAGATCTCGGGGTCCACCGGGTTGTACTCGGTGCTCTGGCAGACGGCCTGGTCCCGCCAGGTGTGGTCGCCGAGCGACCGGTGGCGGGCAGGGCGGGGCGTCGTGCTGGTCATGCGGGGTGCTCCGATCGCTCTCCGCGCGCAGGGGCGTCGGCGGAGAGGTGCGCTGGGTCGGGGAAGTGCCAGGGGCGGCGCGCAGCGGGCGCGGCCCGGCGTGGTGTCCTGGGGCAGGTCAGGCTGCGAGACGGTGTCGTCTGCGGTCGACCTGCTCGAACTCGACCCGGGTGGTCATCTGGGCGAGCCGGGAAGCGACGCGGTCGCCGAGGTGAGCCCGGAGGTCCCTGATCGCCAGGTTGGTGGTGATCAGGGTCGGAAGCTCGTAGTTGTACCGGCGGTTGATCAGTCGGTACGTCACTTCCTCGACCCACTCGCTGGCCTTGGCCGCGCCAAGGTCGTCGATGATCAGCAGCGGGCAGCGACTGACGGTGGCCAGCTCCCGCTCGCTGTGGGCTCCGGGCCGGGGCCGCAGGTCGGCGTACAGGTCGGCGGCGGTGGTCGCGCGCCAGCGCACGCCGACTCCGCTCTGTACCAGCCGCCGGACCGCGCCATACGCCTGGTGTGTCTTGCCCGCGCCGACGACGCCAGCCATCAGCAGGCTGGGTCCGGTGGTGACCTGCCGCCTGGCTCCCTGGTTGGGGGCGACGGCGGCCTCGGCGACGGCCCGGACCCAGGCCAGGACCTGGGGGTGGTCGGCGACGGCGGCCCGGTAGCGCGGGGGCATCCCGGCCGACAGGGCCTCCAGCGGGGAGAAGGGCTCGGGCTCCTGGGCCGATGCGGCGACGGTGGCGGGGTCGATGTTGCGGGCGGCCAGGATCCGGGCCATCCGGTCCAGGGTTTCCTCGCCGAGGGTCTGCGGTTCGCGGTGACGGGTGCGCATCACAGCTCCTCGGCGTAGGCGGCAGCGGCGTTGGCAGGGTTGGTCCACGCCTGATGGGCGGGCACGTTAGGCCGAATTCCCGGCCGCGCCAAACCACCGGGGCGCGCGTTCATGGCCTCGTTGACCATGCTGGTCAGCACGCTCGGGTGCTTGGGGTTGGCCGCGAAATTCGCCAGCCCGGCCCTGATGTGCTCCGGCGCGATGCCCTCGCCCAGGAGCTTCTTGGTGATCCGGCCGAGGTGTCCGATCACGTCGCTGGGCGGGCGCTCGTCGCAGGCGGTGACGTACTCGCCGACGAGCTGGTTGGCCGAGATGCCGGCTGCGGGCGCCGTGCGCCCCGTAGGGAGAAGAGATCCAGGATCCAAGATCCTAGATCCAGGCGCCGAGCCCTCTCCGAGGCTTCGGGGAAGGTTCGGAGAGGTCCCGGGGAATGCCCCTTGACCTGCGCTCTTCGTTCCGGCCTGGCTAAGAGCACCGCCCCCGTTGTCGGCGGCTTCCTGCCGGTTGGCAGAGGCCCCACCCGCGTATCCGGAGAGCGTCGAGGTGGTCTTGGCGGGCAGGTCGAGGGCTCGGGGAGCCTTCGGCGAGGTCTCGGCGAGTCCTCGGGGAGCTGTGGACGAACCCTCGGTCCGCTTGGTGCAGGAGCCCTTGCAGGGCGCACACCGGTCGACGGCCTGGTGCTGCGGGCAGGAGGGCAGACGCGACTGGCTCGGCTTGTCGATCTTCTGGTGGTCGGACCAGGTCACGATGTGGAGGTACCGGCGGCCGTCGCAGCCGGTGTACCGGCAGATCAGGCCGGCGGTCGCGAGCTGGTGGAGGTCGTCTTCTACGTGGACCGAGGTGTGCTCGGCGCGAAGGGGCCAGAGGAGCCCGGCGATGATCGCGGCGTTGTCGCGGTGGCGACCGTGGTCGTCGGCCTGGGTGAGGAGTCCGAAGAAGGTCCGCTCCGCCTCGACGCGCACTTCGGCGAGCGACTCGGAGACGAATGCCTCCGGCTTGATGGTTCGTATCCGCGCCATATCAGCGGCCCCGAACGGCGGCGATCAGGTCGCTCCGCGTGAGGGTGGCGCCGGCAAGGTGGAAGGTGTGCGGTCGCGTCGAGTTCGCCTCCGGCCAGACCCTCAGGATCCAGCGGCCCGCGCCCCTGGCGGTGGTGCGGCCCACCTCCATGGTCTTCCCGGCCTTGTCGCTGACGAGGGCGCGCGGGTGGGGCCACGTCTGCTTCGGGTCGTTGAGGCTGCCCCGGATGGTGGCCGCGCCCGCGATCAGGTCCGCGAGCTGGGCGGCGAGGCGGCGCTGGCGGCCAGCGTCCGGGCAGGCCGGGGTTCCGATCGGCATGGCGAGCATGCGATACTCCGTTTTTCGTAGGAGCGCGGTGCGGCGGTTCTCGTGCAAAAGCCCCGCCGCCCGCGTGATGTGTATGGGCACCTCTCGGGGTGCCGACCCGGCGCTTGGGAGTTGGTAGCTCCCGGGCGCCGGTTTTTTCGTTGCCGAGCCACGTCACGGACCATGCGTCCGCATTCGCCCCACCTCCTCCTCGATCTCTCTACTCCAGGCATGCGGTGTGACTCCCGCAGGCAGGGGTGCGCATCCCGGGGTCTTACGGCCTAATCGGTTCGTGCCTTTCATCTGCTCGTTGCGTCCCTCGCCGCCCGGCGAGGGACGACGAACATATGTAGACACCTCTGGCAAGTCCATCCCTGGCCCCTTACGGGGTCGCACGGCCGGCGCCGGGGAAGGTGGCCCCCGACCGGCTGGCAACGACCGAACCGCATCCAATGGCGCGTTGCTCGAGTGGTCACGACAACGCAACGTGCAAAGAGGTCCCCCAGGGCTGGCACCATAGAGAGCCGGAGCCCGGCCAGCAGGTGCGATACGGAAACGTACGTCAGTTGCGGAAATGTATCAAGCCTGGGCTACAGTTGCCCCAGAGGCCGCCACCACCAGCCTGATCGCCACCCCGCAGGAGTTCATGTGCCACGTCAGTTCGACGGCAGCCGCGTGCGTGCTGTCCGGCGGGGCAAGGACCTCCATCAGAAGGAATTGGCCGAGATGGTGGGCGTCAGCGCGCCCACGGTCGCGAGATGGGAGAGCGGCCAGGACTTCCCCAAGGGTGAGAAGCTCCCCGCAATTGCAGCGGCGCTCGGTCAGTCGCTTGATGTCCTTTTCCCCCACGACGGCCCGCCGGACCTGCAGCTCCTGCGCTGCGACGCCGGCCTCAGCGTCGCGCAGGCCGCGGCGATCATCGGCGCGAGCCGCGTGCCGGTGAGCAACGCCGAATCCGGTCGGCGCCGGCTCAGTGACGCTTACGTGCAGCCGCTCGCACAGGCGTACAGGGTGACCGAAGAGGAGTTGCTGGCTGCCCAGGACTGCTCGTTCGGGCTTCGCCCTAGGGCCTCGCGTGACGAGCATGCGTCCGCACCCCGCACGGTGGGAGAGAAGATCAACTACCTCCTGCAGCACGGGTACGTTGGCCAGGAAGCACCCTCTGATGAGGAAATTGCGCGGATCGTCAACGAGCATGCGGGCGTGGCGACAGTCACCGCCGACGACATCGCCGCCCTTCGTGCGGGCGCCACGGCGGAGGCTTCTGATGTAGTGCGTGCCGGCCTCGCTGAGGCGCTTCAGGTCGACGCGGCCCTCTTCCAGGATGATGCCGAGGTCGACCCTGCGGCCCGCGAATTCCTGGAGGCACTCCGCTTCCTCGGCTCGATTCACCGAGGGCAGATCCTCGGCCTGGCTGCCCGCGGCAACGGCGGGGGCCTGTCTGCCGAGATGATGGCCAAAATCAACGAGCTCGTCGGAGAGCTGAAGCACAAGCTGCCCGAGGTGCAGGACGGGGAGTGACGCCGTCTGCGAGTGCTCCTCGATGCTTCGCTGCCTGAGGCGTTTCCGCTCCGCAGGCTTCAGCATCTGACACGGATCGTCGACCTGCGTGGACCGGGTCGGTACGAGCTTTCGGCAGCCGCGTCAGTGGTCGGCAACAGTGAAGGGACTGGCGGGGGGGGGGGGGAGTGGGGGGGGGCCCCCCCCGCACAGAAGGGA
>NZ_JBSGBF010000176.1:0-6756 GCF_053601115.1 Streptomyces sp. NPDC004788 | reverse complement strand
GGCGGCTTGACCGGCAGGTCACCGGTGGAAGCCGGCGGCTTGACCGGCAGGTCACCGGTGGAAGCCGGCGGCTTGACCGGCAGGTCACCGGTGGAAGCCGGCGGCTTGACCGGCAGGTCACCGGTGGAGGCCGGTGGCTTGACCGGCAGGTCGGCCGGCGGCTTGATCGGCAGGTCGCCGGTCGGCTTGGTCAGGTCGGGCAGGCCGGGAAGAAGGCCCGGAAGGCCGGACAGATCGGGCAGGGCCGGCAGGGCCGGCGCGGACAGGCCGCTGCCGAGGGCGGTCGCCACGACGTTGTTGACCAGGGAGGTCACGGTCGAGGCGATCCCGGTGACATTGCCGGAGGTGACGGAGGCGAGCAGGTCGGCCACCGCCTTCTGGACCGTGGCGAGGACGTCACCGAGGCCATCGGCCGGTGCCACCGCTGCGGTGTCGGGGAGGGAGGCCCGTTCGTACGGGGCCGTTTGGTCGGCGAAGGCGGGGCCCGCCGTACCGAGAGTGACGGCGGCGGATATCGCCAGGGCGAGCAAGCGGCGTGATGCCTGGGGACGCATATGTGTTCTCTTTCCTTATGCGTCGGACAACTTCCCCGTCACCGTGCCTGCGGGTATAGCGCTCCGCAACCGCGGAACTACCCAGCGCCATGCCTCCGTTCGAGTGAATCCACCCTTCTGACCTGCTCCTTCCGGGGGCGTACGCCGTTGCACCCGGCGGCGCACAGGGGTGCGCCCGAAGGAGTCACCACTCGGTGAGCAGACGGCGAAAGGCCGGCGCGCCGACCCCGGTCGGGGGCGGCGCGCCGGCCTCGGAAGGACCACGATCCGGCGTGTGCGATCAGGCGTTGATGCAGGTGTTGCCGAAGGCCGGGTTCAGCGCGGCGATGCCGTTGACGGTGTTGCCGCAGACGTTCACCGGGATGTGGATCGGGACCTGGACGACGTTGCCGGACAGCACGCCCGGGGAGTGCACGGCGGCACCCTCGGCGCCGGCGTCGGCGGCGGCGACACCGGCGGCACCGGCGACAGCGGCGGCGGCACCGACGGACAGGGCGACAGCCTTCGCGATACGGGACATGGGGAACGTCTCCTCGATCGATTTACAACTCGGACGGCGCGGACGGTTTCGTCCGGCGCTCTCATCAACGCCCCTGGATTTCATCGGTTGCTCTCCCGAACGGGTGACGTTCAACCGATCTTTGGGCCATAGGAGGGTCATTCGTCCGACCGGGCCCAGAAAGGCGCAACACGCTCAACGAGGAACGTGCCGCATGGATACGGGAGTTCGCGTTTCCGGGCATCTAATGCTTACTATCGCCCGGCTCGGGGGTTATAACGGTCCCGAACGTTGCTTCCGGTCCCGTCGCGCGTTCATCCATTTCGCGTGGCCGACTTCTTCCCCTCCCCCGGTCTCCACGGGTCTTCCCTTCCTTCTCTCGTCAAAGCGGAGCACCTGTATGCGGAATTCAGCGGTTCTTGCCGTACGTAGGGGTCTGGTGTGCGCCGTTTCGGGTGCGGCGCTCTCCGCTGTGCTCCCGGCCGCCTTCGCCGCGGCGCCGCGCGTCCCGCCGGCCGCGGAGGCCGCGGAGGCCGCCCGACTGCCCTTCGCCGCGCGGTACTCGGCCGTGCAGCACGGCGGGATCCTCCGCGCCGCGAACTCCTCGGCGCGGGGCGCGACGGGGGCCGAGACGGTCAACGACGACGCCACCGTCGCGTACGTCGACGTCGACGACGACCCCAACACCTACAACTCCAGCCGGGCCGAACTACGGGTGCCGGCCGGGGCCCGGGTCAGCTGGGCCCGCCTGTACTGGGGCGGGAACCTGCGCGTGGGCGAGCAGAAGCCGCCGTCGGACAACGGGCGGGTGCTGATCGCCGAGCCCGGCGGCCGGTACAAGGCGGTGCTCGCCGACACCACGATCGGGCACCGCACGGCCGACGGCGCCGACGCCTTCCAGGCGTCCGCCGACGTCACCGAGCTGGTCCGGTCGGCCGAGCCCGGCTTGTGGACGGTCGCCCAGGTGAACGTCGCCATGGGCCGTTCGGCGGTCGGCGGCTGGGGCGGCTGGACGCTGGTCGCGGCCTACGAGAAGGCCGACGAGCCGCTGCGGAAGCTGACCGTGTGGGACGGCTTCGAATCGCTCGGCCCGGCCAACCCCGAGCTGGAAATCCCGCTCGCGCTCGGCGAGGACCGCATTCCACAGGGTGCGGACGGCCGGCTCGGCCTTGTCGCCTACGACGGCGACCGCGGGACTTCCGGGGATTACCTCGCGGTGGAAACGGGCCTGGCGAAGAGCGTCACGCGGAGCGTGATCTCCGATTCCGCGAATTCCGCGGACGACGTGATGAACTCCAGCATCACGGAATCGGGAACAAGTCTGATGGAACGACTGCCCGCTCATCACACCACCCTGGGGTACGACTCGGACGTCTTCGATCTGCGGGGGGCGCTGCACCATGGGGCCGATCGTTTCCACATCCGCCTCGGAAGCCCGAAGGACGCCGTCTGGCTCGGCGCGCTCTTCGTCCAGGCGGACATCACGCGTTGACCCGGACCCGGGTACGGGCGGGGGCGCACGGCCGGACGTGCTGCACGCCGTCCAGCCCGGTGACGGCGGGGTCGCCCGGGTCGTCACCGATCTGGTCCGCGGGCAGCTCGCCGCGGGCCTGCGGGTCGCCGTGGCCTGTCCGCCCGGCACCGAACTGGCGGCGGCGGTACGCGCGGAGGGCGCCGACGCGTACGACTGGACGGCCGGCCGCGACCCCGGCCCACGCCTGCTCCGCGAGACCCGCGACCTCGCCCGCCTGATCCGTACCGTCGCCCCGGCCCTGGTCCACGCCCACAGCGCCAAGGCCGGCCTGTGCGCCCGGCTCGCCCTGCGCGGCCGGGTCCCGACGGTCTACCAGCCGCACGCCTGGTCCTTCGAGGCCGTCACCGGCACCACCGCCGCGCTCGCCCTCCGCTGGGAGCGCTGGGCCGCGGCCCGCTGGACGGCCCGCGTCCTCTGCGTCAGCGAGGCGGAGCGCCGCCGCGGCGAGTCGGCGGGCGTCCGCGCGTCCTGGTCGGTGATCCACAACGGGGTGGACACGGAGCGCTTCGCGCCAGGGGCCGACGCAGCGGAATCCGCGCCCCTCGTCGTCTGTGTCGGGCGGCTGTGCCGGCAGAAGGGGCAGGACGTGCTGCTCGGTGCCTGGCCCGGCGTGCTCGACGCGGTGCCGGACGCGCGGCTCGTGTTCGTGGGGGACGGGCCGGACGGGGAGCGGCTGCGGACGGGAGCCGGGGCTTCGGTGCGGTTCGTCGGGGCGGTGCGGGACACCGCGTCCTGGTACCGGGCCGCCGACGTCGTCGTGCTGCCGTCCCGCTGGGAGGGCATGGCGCTCGCGCCCCTGGAGGCCATGGCGAGCGGCCGGCCCGTCCTGGTCACCGACGTGGACGGCGCGCGGGAGAGCCTGCCGCCCGGGCACGAGGCGCAGTGCCTGGTGCCGCCCGACGACCCGGCCGCACTCGCCGCCGCGCTCCGCCGCCTTCTGGGCCGGCCCGGGCTGCGGCACTCGCTGGGCCGCGAGGCCCGCGAGCACGTACTCAGCAGATTCGATGTGCGGCGCACCGGCGCGGCCGTCGCGGAGCTCTACCGCGAACTGGCCGGAGTGCGGGGCACGGAGCACAGAGAGCCGATTGCGCAGTGACTACGGAAAGCACCAGCGTCCCTCCCTCGTTCCCCTCGCGGCGCCTCGCGGCGCCGCGCGGCGGCACCCACCGGCTCGCGCTGCCACCGCGCCGCCGGGCCCGGCGGCGGTTCACCGGCCTGCCGCTGTTCGCGGCCGACGCGCTCGCCGTGCTGCTCGCGGTGTGCCTGCTCTCGGCCGTGCACCGGCGCTGGGAGGTGGCGCTGTTCGTCGGCGCCCTCGTCGTGCTGCTCGACGGCCGCGCCGGGCTCTACCGGCCGGCGTCGGGCCCCGTCGGCGTGCTCGACGAACTGCCCGCGCTCGCCGCCCGCGCCGGGGTCGCCTGGTGCGTGACGGCGGCCGCGGCCGCCGCGTACTCCCCGGCCCTCGCGATCGGCCCGCTGCGGCTGTGCGCCGCGTACGGCACGCACGTCACGGCCGTCGTCGCGGTGCGCGGCCTCGCGCACGGGCGCCGCCGCCGGCTCGCCCGGGCGCACCCGCGCTCGGCGCTCGTCATCGGCGTGCCGGGCGCGGCCCGGCGGTTCGCCTCGGCGCTCGCGCAGCACCCCGAGTACGGCATCCGGCCGGTCGGGGTGGTCGGCGTCGCCGGCCCCCGGCAGGACGAGGAGCGGGTCCACGAACAGGCCCGGGAGCGAGGCCTGCCGGTGCTCACCACGAGCGAGGAGATCCACCGGGCGGTCATCCAGAACACCGTCCGCGACGCCGTGTTCCTGACCGAGGACGAGGGTCTCGTGACGCTCTTCCAGCACTACGGCTGCGCCACCTGGCGGGTCGGCGCCGAACCGGCCGGCGAGCCGATGGGCGACCACCTGTGGGGCTACGGTTGCCGCCGCCTCGTACCGCTCGCCGAGCGCCGCGGGCTGACCGCGAAGCGCGCCCTCGACGTGGCGCTCGCCGCACCCGCGCTGGCGCTCGCGCTGCCCGTGCTGCTGCTGTGCGCGCTCGCGGTGCGGCTCTCGGACGGGCCCGGGGTGCTGTTCCGGCAGGAGCGGGTGGGACAGAACGGACGGCTGTTCACGCTGCTGAAGTTCCGTACGCTGCGGCCGTCCGACGAGACGGAGTCGGCGACCCGGTGGAGCGTCGCCGACGACCACCGGATGAGCGCCGCCGGGCACTTCCTGCGCAAGACCTCCCTGGACGAGCTGCCCCAGCTGTGGAACGTGCTGCGCGGCGACATGAGCCTGGTCGGGCCGCGGCCCGAACGCCCGTACTTCGTCGCCCAGTTCAGCCGCGTCCACGCCGGATACGCGGCCCGGCACCGGATGCCGGTGGGGCTGACCGGACTGGCCCAGGTGCACGGGCTGCGCGGCGACACCTCGATCGAGGACCGCTGCCGCTTCGACAACCACTACATCGACCACTGGTCGCTCTGGCAGGACGTCTGCATCCTGCTGCGCACGGCGGCCGGTCTCGTGCGACCGACGGGAAGCTGATGACGACAGCCGTGGTGGGCGTGCCGGGTGCGGACCGGGGCGTGCGGGAGGGCGTGCGGGAGTGGACGCGCCGGGCGGGGGCGCTGTCCCCGGTCCTCGCCGTGATCGCGCTGCTGCTCGTGCCGGGCGGCGGAGGCGGCACGCAGGGCGGCACGGGCGGCACGGGCACGATCGCCGACGCCGCGTCGGGACTGCTCGTCCTGATCTGCCTGATCCGGGTGGTACGGAGCGGGGCGCGGCCCCTGACCCGTACCGCCGCCGTCGTGCTCGGCCTGCCCGTGTGCGGCATCTGCCTGGCCGCGATCACCTCCGGCGATCCCGGCGCGAGCCTGCCGGGCGTCGCCCGCTACGTGCAGATCTTCGTCCTCGTCCCGGCCGCCGTCATGGTGACGATCCGCGACCGGCGGGACTTCGCCGTCGTGGCGTGGGCGCTGGTCGGGCTCGGGCTCCTGGAGGGCGCGGTCGGCGTCGTGCAGTACCTGACCGGGACCGGCGCCTCGTACCAGGGCGCGGACGTCCGGGCCGTCGGCACCTTCGGCGCCACCGACGTGATGGGCATGGCCACCGTCGTCGCCTACGCCCTCGTCATCGCCACCGGCCTCGCCCTCGGCGCCCGCGCCGGCCGCGCCCGGACGGCGGCGCTGGTCTGCGCGGGCCTGCTCCTCGTCCCGCTGGTGCTCTCCTTCAGCCGCGGCGCCTGGATCGCGACCGTCCTCACCTGCGGCGCGCAGCTGCTCCTCTCGGGGCTGCGGCGGGCCGGGCGGGTCGCGCTCGCCATGGGGGCGCTCGTGGTCGTCCTGGTGGGCGGCTTCGGCATCGGCTCGGAGATGGTCAAGGAACGCGTCACCAGCATCACGCAGGTCACGGCCGCGCCCGACCAGTCGGTGACGGACCGTTACACGCTCTGGGCGGCGGCGGGGCGCATGTGGCGCGGCGATCCGCTGACCGGCGTCGGTCTGAAGGGCTTCCCCGCCTACCGCGACTCCAACGCGTCCCTGGCGCTGTCGTCGGGCAGCGACACGGCCGGCGCGGGCGCCGCCTTCGCCCGCCAGCCGCTGCTGTCCCCGCACAACATGTACCTGCTCGTGCTGAGCGAGCAGGGCCTCATCGGCCTGCTCGCCCTCGCCGGCAGCTGGGCCGCCCTCCTCGTCGCGGCCCTCCGCCGGCTGCGGCGCCGCGCGGACTGCGCCCTAGTCGCCGTCGGGATCCTCGCCTGGCAGCTCATCGACTTCTTCTACGCGGACATCGGCGGCCCCTCCACGGTCCTCATGTCCGTCATCCTCGGCCTGGCCGCCTGGTGGTCCCTCACGTCCCGAACGGAGGTACGCCGTGCGTGACCCGTGGTCGGACCCGTCGGCGGCACGGGCGACGGACGCGGCGCCGGGCGCGCCGGAGCCCGGAGGCGCGTACGGGGGTGCCGGGATCGCCGGCGCGCCGCCGTCCCGCGCGCGCGGTGTCTCGCTGCCGGACGCGCCGGCGGCCGGGGCCCCGCTCCGGGCGCCGGCGGGTGGGCCCGGCTGCTCCGGTTCCGCGGGCGCGCCGGAAGGCGCGTACTCCCGGGCCATCAGCCAGCTGCGCGACAAGGGCATCATCAGCGAGCGGCAGCGCCGCGGCGAGGTCCTCATCCACCCGCTGCTGGC
>NZ_JBSGBF010000175.1:0-6934 GCF_053601115.1 Streptomyces sp. NPDC004788 | reverse complement strand
GCGGGGAGACCTCCTCGCTGCCGCCGGCCGCCGCGTCCGGCGTCGACCCCACCCCCGTGGGGGACTCTGCCGGAACGGTCCTGTGGCGGATGCGGACCACCGTCCGCGACACCCCGGGCAGCCTGGCCGCGTTGTGCACGGTGCTCGCCCGGCACGGGGTGGACATCCTGACCCTGCAGACCCATCCGCTCGCCGAGGGCACGGTCGACGAGTTCCTGCTCCGGGCGCCCGCCTCGCTGGAGACCGGCGCGCTCGCCCGGGCCGTCGCCGCGGCCGGCGGCGCCGACACCTGGACCGAGCGCGCCGACGCCCACGACCTCGTCGACACCCCGACCCGGGTGCTCGGCCTCGCCACCCGCACCGCGCTCGACGCGGCCGAACTCCCGCTCGCCCTGCGCCAGCTCCTCGGCCGGTGCACGATCCACTCGGTCCCCGCGGTGTCCCTCAGCGGCCGCCCCACCGGGGAACAGGCCCCCGAGGAGGGCGTCCTGGAGGAGACGGTGATGCGGCTGCGCGACCCCAGTGGCGGCACGCTCGTCATCGAGCGGCCCCATCTGCCGTTCACGCCGACCGAGTTCGCCCGGGCCCGCGCCCTGGTCGAGCTCGACGCCCGGCTCGGTCCGCGCGTCCCGCACGGCAGTGACGTGCTCACCCTGCCCGAGGGCAACGAGATCACCGTCCGCCGCGCCGACCGGCGCGACCTGCCCGCCGCGCGCGCCATGCACGACCGCTGCTCCGCCCGCACCCTGAGCCTGCGCTACCACGGCCCCGTCGCCGACGCCGACCGCTACCTCGACCATCTGCTGAGCCCACGCTTCGGCCGTACCCTCGCGGCGCAGACGGCCTCCGGCCGGGTCGTCGCCCTCGGCCATCTGCTCTGGGACGGCGACGAGACCGAGGTCGCCCTCCTGGTGGAGGACGACTGGCAGCGGCGCGGCATCGGCGCCGAACTCCTCGGCCGACTGGTGGCGATGGCGGAGGAGGCCGGCTGCGAGAGCGTGTACGCGGTGACCCAGTCCTCCAACACCGGCATGGTGGCCGCCATGCGGGCGCTGAACCTGCCGCTCGACTACCAGATCGAGGAGGGCACCCTGGTCATCACCGCCCGTCTGGCCGACCGCCCGGTCCGAGCCCAGGCCGCCCAGCCCCAGGCCCGGGCCCAGTCCCGGCCGTAGACGCGGACCCGGGCCCCGGCCACGGCCGGGACTGGGCCCGGATCCGGGTCCCCATGGCTAGGCCTGCGCGACGGCGTCCGCCAGAACCGGTCGCTCGGCGGCGCTCCCGGGCCCGGTCGCCGTGCCGAGCGCCTGCGTCAGGTCGGCCCACAGGTCCTCGACGTCCTCCAGGCCCACCGACATCCGCAGCAGCCGGTCGCCGATGCCGCCCGAGCGCCGGTCCGAGGCGTCCACGATGCGGTGGCTGATCGAGGCCGGGTGCTGGATCAGGGTGTCGACGCTGCCGAGGCTGACGGCCGGCGTGATGAGCCGGACGCCCGAGATGACCTCGTGCGGATCCCCGTACACCTCGAAGGAGACCATCGCGCCGCCGATCCGCGGATAGTGCACCCGCGCGACCCGCGGGTCGGTCTTGAGCCGGCGGACCAGTTCGGCCGCGGTCGCCGAGGCGGCCCTGACCCGGACGGGCAGGGTGGAGAGGCCGCGAAGGAGCAGATAGCCGGCGAGCGGATGGAGCACGCCACCGGTCGCGAAGCGCACCTGGCGCAGGACGCGGGCGAACTCCTCGTCGCAGGCGACGACACCGCCCATCACGTCACCGTGGCCGCCGAGGTACTTGGTGGCGCTGTGCAGCACGATCCGCGCGCCCAGCTCGGCGGGACGCTGGAGGACCGGGGTGGCGAAGGTGCTGTCGACGAGCAGCGGCACCGAACCGCAGGCGTGGGCGACGGCGCGGATGTCGACCTCGGCGAGGGTCGGGTTGGCGGGCGACTCGACCATCACCAGACCGGTGTCGGGCCGCAGCGCGTCCGCGACGCCCGCCGGGTCGGTCCAGGTGACCTCCGTACCGAGCAGGCCGGCGTTCAGCATGTGGTCGCTGCATCCGTACAGCGGACGGACGGCGACGATGTGCCGCAGCCCCGCGCTCGCCCGGCTGAGCAGCACCGCGCTGAGCGCGGCCATGCCGCTGGCGAAGGCGACCGCCGCCTCCGTGCCCTCCAGGCGGGCGAGGGCGGTCTCGAAGCGGCCGGTGGTGGGGTTGTCGAGCCGGGCGTAGACCGGCGGTCCGTCCGGCCGGGCGCCGGTGGTGGCGAACTCGTCGATCCGGGCGGCCTCGGCCCGGGCGTCGTGCGAGGGATAGGTGGTGGACAGGTCGAGCGGCGGGGCGTGCAGACCGAGCTCCGCGAGGTCGTCGCGGCCGGCGTGCACGGCTTCGGTGGCCAGGGCCCGGGTGGGGGCGGCGGCCGGGACGGCTGAGGCGAAGCCGCCCAGAGCGGCATCCGTGGAGGTGTCCATGCGCGGCACTGTGAACGGATACCGGCCCGTAGCGGGAAAAGCCCGTGCTACGTTCGGCCGATGGCTGATTCTGTCGTACTGGACGCGGTCGATCTGCACATTCTTCGCCTACTGCAGAACGACGCCCGGACCACCTACCGCGAGCTCGCCGCCGAGGTGGGCGTCGCCCCCTCCACCTGTCTGGACCGGGTGTCCCGGCTGCGCCGCACCGGTGTGATCCTCGGACACCGGCTACAGCTGAATCCGGCCAAACTCGGCCGCGGTCTGGAGGCGCTGCTCCTGGTCCAGGTCCGGCCCCACCGGCGTGAACTGATCGGTCCGTTCGTCGAGCGGATCAGGGCGCTGCCCGAGTCCCGGGCGCTGTTCCACCTCACCGGACCGGACGACTATCTGGTCCACGTGGCCGTCGCGGACCCCGCCGACCTGCAACGACTCGTCCTGGACGAGTTCACGTCGCGGCGCGAGGTGGCCCGGGTGGAGACCCGGCTGATCTTCCAGCAGTGGGAGTGCGGACCCCTGCTGCCGCCCGTCCCGGGTGCTCATTTGTCAGCCGACTGAGATCGACCGAGAGTTCCGGAGGGTGACGCGGGAACGACGCACGGGCCAGGATGAGCCCCATGCCAGACACCTCCACCCCCGCCCTCCCCCGCCAGGTCGCCGACGACCACGTCGACGCGCTCATCGAACTCGACCCGATCACCGGAACGTTCCTGGGAGTCCGGGACAGCGCGGGCCGCCTGCCCGACTTCTCGCCGGCCGGACAGGAAGCCGTCGCCGCCCTCGCCCGGCGCACCCTCGCCCGGCTCGACGAGGCGGAGCGGCAGCCGGGTGCGGCGGACGAGGCGGAGCGGCGATGCGCCCGGCTGCTGCGGGAGCGGCTGACCGCCCAACTCCTCGTGCACGAGGCGGACGAGGGCCTGTGCTGCGTGAGCAATCTGCGCTCGCCCGCGCACAGCGTGCGCCTCTCCTTCACCATGCTGCCCACCGCGACCGTCGAGGACTGGACGGCCGTCGCCGCGCGGCTGCGCGCGGTCCCGGCGGCCCTGGAGGGGTACCGGGCCTCGCTGACCCTGGGTCTGGAGCGGGGCATGCGCGGCGGGCCGCGTGCCACCGCCACCTTCGTCACCCAGCTCACCGAGTGGGCGAGCGCCGGGCCGGACGGGGCGGGTCAGGGCTGGTTCGCGGGCTTCGCGGCCGGCGCCGCCGACTCCGTACCGGAGGAGCTGCGCGCGGAGCTCGCGGCGGCCGGCGCGGGCGCGGACCTGGCGTGCACGGAGCTGCGGGACTGGATGCGCGACGTGTACGCCCCGGCGGTCGCCGACGCGCCCGACACGGTGGGCCGGGAGCGCTACCGGCGCTGGTCGCGCTTCTTCAACGGCACCGACCTGGACCTCGACCAGGCGTACGCGTACGGCTGGTCCGAGTACCACCGGCTGCTCGGCGAGATGCGCCTGGAGGCCGAGCGGATCCTGCCCGGCGCCGACCCCTGGGAGGCGCTGGCCCACCTCGACGAGCACGGCGCGCACATCGAGGGCGTCGACGAGGTGCGGTCCTGGCTGCAGCGGCTGATGGACGAGGCGATCGAGGCGCTCGACGGCACCCACTTCGAACTCGCCGAGCGGGTGCGGCAGGTGGAGTCCCGGATCGCCCCGGCGGGCAGCGCGGCCGCCCCGTACTACACGGGCCCCTCGGAGGACTTCGCCCGCCCCGGCCGCACCTGGCTGCCGGTCGACGGGCAGTCCCGCTTCCCCGTGTACGACCTGGTGTCGACCTGGTACCACGAGGGCGTGCCCGGCCACCACCTCCAGCTCGCGCAGTGGGTGCACGTGGCCGACCGGCTCTCCCGCTACCAGGCGACGGTCGGCAAGGTCAGCGCCAACACCGAGGGCTGGGCGCTGTACGCGGAGCGGCTGATGGACGAGCTGGGCTTCCTCAAGGACCCGGAGCGCCGCCTCGGCTACCTCGACGCGCAGATGATGCGGGCCTGCCGGGTGATCGTGGACATCGGCATGCACCTGGAGCTGGAGATCCCGGCGGACTCGCCGTTCCACCCGGGCGAGCGGTGGACGCCGCAGCTCGCGCAGGAGTTCTTCCAGCGGCACAGCAGCCGGCCGCCGGCCTTCGTGGAGAGCGAGATGACCCGGTATCTCTCGGTTCCCGCGCAGGCGATCGGCTACAAGCTGGGCGAGCGGGCCTGGCTGCTCGGCCGGGCCAACGCGCGGGCCGCGCACGGCGACGCGTTCGACGCGAAGGCGTGGCACATGGCGGCGCTCTCGCAGGGGCCGCTGGGTCTGGACGACCTGGTGGAGGAGATCTCCAAGCTCTGACGGCGCCGCCCGGGACACCGGCATGTGAGAAACCCCGGGAGGACTTGAACTCCCGGGATTTTCCCTGCAAGGTCACGCCCATGACCAGCGGATACACCCCGGACGCCACGGACTGGCGGATCCTCGCGGCCCTCCAGGAGCAGGGCCGGGCCAGCTTCGCCGAGCTCGCCCGGGCCGTGTCCATGTCCCCGTCGGCGGTGACCGAGCGGGTGCGGCGCCTGGAGGAGGCGGGGGTGATCGCCGGGTACACGGCGGTCGTCGACCAGGAGCGGCTCGGCCTGCCGATCCTCGCGTTCGTCCGGCTGCGCTATCCGAACGGCAACTACAAGCCCTTCCACGACCTCATCGCGACCACCCCGGAGGTCCTGGAGGCGCACCACGTGACGGGCGACGACTGCTTCGTCCTGAAGGTGGCCGCCCGGTCGATGCGGCACCTGGAGGAGATCTCCGGGAAGGTGGGCGCGCTGGGCTCGGTGACGACGAGCGTCGTCTACTCCTCGCCGCTGCCCCGGCGCGCGATCAGCCGCTGAGCGCCTCCGCTCCGGTACGGAGCCGCACCGCCGACCCGTGCCGGGCCTTGACGACCTCCAGCTGGGCCGGGATGCGGCGGCGCAGGTCGCCGACGTGGCTGACGATGCCGACGCTGCGGTCGCGCTCCCGCAGCGAGTCCAGGACGTCGAGGACCTCGTCGAGGGTCTGGTCGTCGAGGCTGCCGAAGCCCTCGTCGATGAAGAGGGTGTCGAGCCGGACGCCGCCGGCCTCGTCGGTGACGACGTCGGCGAGGCCGAGCGCGAGCGCGAGCGAGGCGAAGAAGGTCTCGCCGCCGGAGAGCGTCGCGGTGTCCCGCTCGTTGCCCGTCCAGGCGTCGACCACGTGCAGCCCGAGGCCGGCGCGCCGACCGCCGCTGCGGGCGTCGGAGTGGACGAGGGTGTACCGGCCGGCGGACATCCGCTGGAGCCGGGCAGTGGCGGCGGCCGCGACCTGTTCGAGCCGGGCGGCGAGCACGTACGACTCCAGGCGCATCTTGCGCTCGTTCTCGGCCGAGGTGCCGGCGGTGAGCCCGGCGAGCCGGGCGACCCGCTCGTACTCCTCGCGCAGCGGCCCGAGCCGGCGCACCTCGGCGTCGGCCTCCCGGGACAGCCGGTCCAGTGCTTCCGTCCGCTCCTGTACGGCGGAGAGCGCGGCGGCGGCCTCGCGCAGCGCGCGCTCGGCGGCGGCGTACGCGGCTTCGGCGGCGGCCGGGTCGGCCGGCGGCAGTGCGGCGGCGGCAGCGGTGGCCTCCTCCCGGAGCCGGTCGGCGACGGCCGCGGCCTCGGCCTGCCAGGCGTCGACCCGCTGCTGCAGCGTGCGGCGGGCGGTCTCGTCGAGCAGCGCGGCCGCGGCCGCGGCGGGCGTGTCGAAGCCGGCCCTGAACGCGGCGTCGGCCAGCCGGTCGTCGGCCTCCTTGAGCCCCCGCGCGGTCACCTCGGCGGCCCGCACGGCCTCCGCCGCCTCCGTCAGCAACGCGATCCGCCGTTCGAGCAGCGTCGCGTGCGCGGCCACGCTCCCGGACTCGCCGCGCCCCCGCGCCAGTTCGGCCGCCAAAGCGCCCTGCTCCTCCTCCAGCGCCTCCCGCCGCGACGTCCGTGCCGCCACCCGCCGCTCTGCCTCGCGCAGCGCGGCCCCCCGCTCCTCGTACTCCCGCTCGGCGCGCGCCAGCTCCTCCCGAGCGGCATGCGTCTGCGCGGCGAGCGCATGGGCTTCGGCGTGCGCACGGGTGAGCTCGTCGACCTCGCGCACGAGATCGCCGACGGCGGGGTCGAGGGCCGGGTCGGCGACGGGGTCCGCCCCGGCGGCGCCCGCGTGGCCGCCCGTGCCTCCGTCGTGCGGGGCCGCCGAGGCGAGCACCGATCCCACGCCTCCGGCGAAGCCTTCGCCGCCAAGGATGCCTGCGCCCGCGCCTGCCACCGGGCCGGCTCCCGGGCCGTCGGCCGGCGCCTGGTGCGCGCCCGCGGGCCGGGCGTGACGGCCGGTTTCGTCGGCTCCCGCCGTCCCCGCGCGCGCCTCCTGCCTGGCCGCCTCCCACGCCTCCGTCGTCGCGGCGACGACCGTCTCCGCCGCCGTGCGCGCCTCGTCGGCGCGGGTGTACGCGGCGTA